>JAVESN010000098.1:0-5628 GCA_034006575.1 Methanimicrococcus sp. | reverse complement strand
GTCAGAGGCGCTCCGATTCTGACGGACGCGACCCTCAAAGACGCTTACGATTTGGGAATGGAAAAAATAGTCGATCAAATCTTAACGACCGGATCAAACGCCGTCGGAATAATATTAAACGAAGCCCCGGAAGAAACGATTCAAGCCATGAAAAACGCCACTTTAATCATCGGCAAAGGCATGGCCAATTACGAAAGCCTCTCGAATGAAAAAGAGATGAGGCCGATTGCTTATTTGTTGAGAACAAAATGTGAAGCGGTGGCGGAATCCATCGGAACGGACCTTGGGAATTCGATTGCCAAGTTGGAATTTTAAAATCAGATATGAAACAAAAATAAAAACAACAGCAAAAATAAAAACAAAAAAATTCAAACAAAAAATTCAAACAAAAAATTCAAACAAAAAATTCAAACAAAAAATTCAAACAAAAAATTCAAACAAAAAATGAAAACAAAAAATGAAAACGAAAAATGAAAACGAAAAATGAAAACGAAAAATGAAAACGAAAAGGGCGGATGGAAAAATACATTAGAGGTGCCGCCTTAAATTTGAACGGTATCTCAAAACAATTAAATAACTCCCAAACTCTTTAAAACTAATTTTAGATTTTCCAAAAACGAATTAAGATTTTTAAAAGAATATATTGAATAAAAAGGTCAGGATAAATATGTCTAAAGTAAAAGTTGCGATTAACGGGTACGGCACAATAGGAAAGCGTGTTGCGGACGCTGTTTCGATTCAAGATGATATGGAAGTTATCGGCATTTCAAAAACGCGACCGAATTTTGAAGCCAAAACGGCGGCTTTAAAGGGATACAACATTTACGCGCCCTCAGATAAAATAAACTCTTTTAAAACGGAAGGGTATACCGTTGCCGGCACCATTGAAGAAATGATAAAAGAAGCCGATATCGTTGTGGATTGCACCCCCGGAAAAATCGGCGTCTCCAATAAAGCGCTCTATGAAAAAGAAGGCGTCAAAGCCATTTGGCAGGGCGGCGAAAGCAAAGACGTTGCTCCGATTTCATTTAATTCCGAAGCCAATTATGCGGATGCCATCGGCGCGGATTATGTGCGTGTCGTCTCCTGCAACACAACCGGTCTTTGCCGCGTGATTTATCCTTTGGATCAAAAGTACGGGGTCAAAAAGGTGCGTGTCACCATAATCAGACGAGGCGGAGATCCGGGAGACATCAAAAGCGGCCCGATTGACGCGCTGGTTTTAGATCCGATAAAATTGCCGTCCCACCACGGACCGGATGTAAAAACCATCATGCCTCACATCAATATCACGTCCGCCGCAATTAAAGCGCCGACGTCGTTTATGCACCTTCATGTTTTAAACATACAGCTCAACGAAGAATGCACGGCAGAAGAAATAAAAGAGTTATTGGCCGCACGCCCGCGTATTAAAATGATTGCCGACGGCATTTCCGCAACGGCTCAAATTATAGAATACGGCCGCGACTTGGGCAGGCCGAGAAACGATATGTGGGAAAATTGCATTTTCAGAGATTCCGTTTCCGTTGACGACGGCGAACTTTACTTCTTCCAAGCGATTCATCAAGAATCCGACGTTATTCCGGAAAACGTGGACGCGATTCGCGCGATGATGTCGCTTGAAAAAGACAATTTAAAAACCATCGAAAAAACAAACAAATCGTTGGGCATCGGTTTTTAAGATGGATAGAAAAAAGTAAAATGAGGTTAAAAATAAAAAAATACGGAAAAAGAATTAAAAAAGATAAAAATAAAATCAAATTAAAAAATAAAATCAAATTAAAAAAAGTTATAGAGTAATAAAACCACAGCGATTCAAACCATGTCAACCGAATTTCAACGCCATGCGGATTGGGCTGAAAAATATCGCCCGAAAACGTTTAAAGACTTGATCGGCAATAAAAAAGCGCTCCATGAGCTTCGTTTGTGGGCGAACGAATGGGAATCGGGGATTCCCGAAAAAAAAGCCGTCATTCTTTACGGCGCGGCGGGGGTCGGAAAAACATCGTCCGCCGCGGTTTTATCCGCCGAAATGAATTGGGAATACGTGGAGATGAACGCGGGAGACCAGCGCACCGCGGATGTGATTGAAAGGATTGCGGGCGCCGCTTCCAAAACGACAACTCTTTTCAGCCACGAAGTCCGTGAAAACGGACAAAAAATTTCCAAAAAACGGTTGATTGTTTTAGACGAAGCCGATAACTTGCACGGCACGTATGATAAGGGCGGCAGCAAAGCGATTTCAGACGTGATTGAAAAGACGACGCAACCGATTATATTAATCGCTAACGATGTTTACGGAATTACGCAAACCATTCGTTCAAAATCGTTGGAAATCGAATTTTCCAAAATTCAAACCCGGTCTTTGATTCCTCTTTTATCAAAAATTTCCCAAAACGAAGGCCTCGTCGCCCATGAAAACGCAATCTCAAAAATCGCGGAAAACGCCGGCGGAGACGCCAGAAGCGCGATTAACGATTTGCAGGCGATATCGGTCGGAAAAACAGAAATCAAAGAAGAAGATATCGTTGTTTCCGGCAGAGACGTGAAAGAAACGATATTTAAGGCTCTTGTGAAGGTGTTTAAAGGAAAAGACCGGTTTGAAGCGTTGGACGCCGTAAAAACGTTGGATGAAACGCCGGAAGATTTGATTTTGTGGGTGGACGAAAATTTGCCGATTCAATTTCCGAATCGTGACGAGAAGGGAAAAGAAATTGAAAACGGAATCAATCCGGATGTTTCAAACGGTTATGACGTGCTTTCCAAAGCGGATTTGTATTTAGGACGCGTTCGCCGCAGACAAACGTATCGCATGTGGAGATATGCGAGCTTTTTGACAACCGTCGGCCCGATGTCGGTTCGAACCAAAGAATATTTTGGTTTTATCAAATACACTTCCCCGACACGATGGAAAAGAATGGGGCAAACGCGTGGCGTTCGCAATTTGCGGGATAATATCGCGGTCAAAATTTCAAACCGCCACCAAAAATCCATGCGTTTTTCAAGAAACGAAATGATTCCCTATTATCGCCGATTGATGGAAAATGAAGAATACGCCGTCGCTTTGGCCGGCGAATCTGATTTTGACATGGACGAATTGGTTTATTTGCTGAAAGCCAAATCGGCCACAAAAAAAGTGCAATCCGTTTATGAAAAATCAAGAGAAATCGCCGCCTTAAAAAAACCGGCCGAAGCGGAATTTTTTAAAGTGCCGGATTCCGAAAAAAGAAGAAACGCCGCAACCTCAGATAAAAATCAATTGACGCTGGAAGACATCGCCAAAAAAAGCGAAACGAAAAAAGTTGAAGAAAAAAAAGAAACGGAAATCGAAAAGCCGGAGGAAAAATCCAAAAATCAAAGAAGTTTGGCGGATTTTTTTTGAGTTTTATTATTTTTAACATCCGTTTTAATTCTATTTTGTTTCCGTTTTAATATTTTCGTTTAAATTCCGCAGTCTTATTTCCGCGGTATTATTTCCATAATTTTATTTCAGTATTTATTCAATTTTTTATTTTTCCAAAACGGCAACGCGTAAAAGGATCAAATTTTGCGGATTTAACCAAAAATATCAAAAAGACGGGATGATTTTTGATTCTTTTTTTAAATAACCGACGAGCGTTTGCAATTTTTGGCGCGGTTTAATTTTTCGGAATTCGGCGCCCGGATTTTTATTTAAAGTTGAAAATCGGTTTACGGTGTCATTTTTATTCGAATTTTTATTCGAATTCTTATTTGCGTTTTATAGGTTTTATTTACATCTCATTTCCATTTTATTTTTCAAGTCTGTTCAGCTTAATTTTTTGCGAACCGTATCATAAAAACACGCGTCGGAAAATTTGACAAATCTTCCGGGATAACGCGCGCGCTTGATAACGACGACATCGTTTTCATTCAAACGAATAAAATCTTCGTCGCATTCGGTTTCAATTTCCGGCGGAGTGACGACTTTGCCGTCGGTCACAATCACGATTTCTTTTTTGGGCATTTTGACTCGGACCTTAATTTCACTGTCAAACGGAATGATCCAAGGTCTGGACGAGAGTTTAAACGGCGCAATCGGCACAATCAAAATAGCGTCCACTTCAGGCGTTACAATCGGGCCGCCGGCGCTCATCGCGTATGCGGTGGATCCGGTCGGCGTTGCAAAAACGACACCGTCCGCTCTAATTTCTCCGAGAAGACGGTTATTGACTAAAATTTCATACGTGATCATTTTGGCCGGATAAGCCGATGTCGCCACAACCTCATTGATGGCGTTTCCGATAAATTTGCCGTTGATTGAAATTTCAAGCCGGGGGCGTTCGTCATACATAAATCCGAAGAGAGCTTCTTCGATAGCGTCTAAAGCGTTATCCGGATCAATATCCGCTAAAAACCCGAGAGTTCCCATATTGATTCCCAAAATCGGAATAGGGTCGGGCATTTTAGACATATTTCTTAAAATGGTTCCGTCCCCGCCAAGCGATATGACAAAATCAACGCCGGCCTCTTTCATTTTGGAAACGGAAATGCCGCGTTCTTCCATGTTTAAAAATTTGGCGGGGGAAGAAGAGAGATAAATTTCGACCCGGTCTTTGAATCGGTCAATGATTTTTTGAATCATATTCAAAGCCGCTTCACTGTCACAGCGAGAAACGATCGCTATTTTTTGAACATTCCCCTGATAATAATACCAATCGCCGCGGCATTCGATTTCGGGAAAAGTGATTAAATTTAAAATTTCCTGGTGAATTTGCCCGTTGGAAGCGACAAGGTTGACCGGCTTAATGTGATTGTCCGGCAAAAAAAGAGGATTTCCGACACCGTCCGTTACAATACCGCCCGCTTCTTTGACGATTAATTGCCCGGCGCCGATATCCACCAAACGAAGCGTGCGCCGAACATCAATAAAAGCGTCGATTTTACCGGCCGCGACATAACAAAGTTCCAATGCGACACTTCCGAGAACGCGCACTTTTTGGACGCGAGAGCATAATTTAGCCGTACGGTCTTTGTTTTGACGGTAGCCGTACGCGCTGATTGTTAATTCCCGGATGGAAGAGGCTTTGGATGAAATGATTTTTTTATCATTCATATAAGCGCCTTTACCGGCTTCGGCATAAAATTCGTCTCCGGTTACTAAATTGCAAACATAACCGAAAAAAATATCCGTGAGATCGGGTTTTGAAAACGCGATTGAAAGGCTGTAAAACGGAATTTCGTGGACCGCGTTTGTCGTGCCGTCTAAAGGGTCCACAATTAATGCGAATTCCAAATGATCGGCGTCCCCGATAATTGTTTCTCCGTACTCTTCACTGATGACGCGAATGGAGCGCCCGTAATTTTTTAATCGATTTAACATGGCGTTTTCGGCCGCCAAATCAATTCGTTTCGTATCGGTTCCGTCGGCTCCGACAAACATAAAATCATCGGCTTCTTTTTTTCCTTCCAAAGACGAAATCGCTTTTTGGATATCTTTAAAAATATCACGGCAAAGTTTTAAAAATTCAGAATTGGGAGATAATGTTTCAGACATAGGAATCCATCAATTGTTAAATAAAAAATGATATGTGAGTAATATGAATGAGAATTCATTCTTTTCTTTAAATATATGCCGTTAAAGACAACACGAAATGAAAATAGAAATAA
>JAVESN010000056.1:0-11059 GCA_034006575.1 Methanimicrococcus sp. | reverse complement strand
AATGTTTCAGACATAGGAATCCATCAATTGTTAAATAAAAAATGATATGTGAGTAATATGAATGAGAATTCATTCTTTTCTTTAAATATATGCCGTTAAAGACAACACGAAATGAAAATAGAAATAAAATAAATGAAACATAAAATATGAAAAAAATCAAATTAAAATAACAGAAACAGGAATTCTTGTTTGAAAAAAGTCGCTGCGCCAAACAGCGAAACGGCCTCCGTTTTAAAAAAATAAATGAAAAAATAAAATTAAATAAAAAATCAAAAGTAAAGATGAAGTTCAAAAAATGAAAATAAAGAATAAAAATAAAGAATAAAAACGGAATGGAAAAATCATTCCGCGGAATTGTTTTTCAAATCAATTTCATCAAGATCCAAATCCGGTTTATATTTTTCTTCTAATCGGCTCATCCACACGCCTAAAAGAAGTCCGAGAACGACGGCGATGAGGCAATAAACGCCGCCCGCGCTCAGGTAATCATAACCGAACGGAATGATCATAAACGTGGACGCAAAAACGGATCCCAAAATGAAATGTAACAGGCCGGCATACGCTTTTTTAAAAATCGTGTTCATGATTTTGGATAGACCGAAAAGAACGGCTGCGAATCCGAATCCGATCGGAATCATGATTGAAAAATCCAGATTTTTAATGCCTTCCGTCATCGGTTTATAAAGATCTAAATAAACCAAGAAGTTGGAAGGGCTCAAACCGGGAATGACGCCCCCCAAACCAATCAGCGCGCCCGTAAAAATCCATGTGAAAAAGTTAAGAGGCAAATTTCCGGAAACGAGCTTCTCTCCGAAAAACAATATGGAAAAGATAAATAAAGCCGAAACGATCGTAATGCCGATATGAATCGGTTTTCGTCCTTTTTTTCCGGCTTCTTTGATTAAAGTCGGAATGGTTCCCGCAATACACCCGATAAAAAACCAAATGATTTGAACTTCCGCTTTTTCAAAAAAGAAATGGATGGCAAACGAAAGGAGAAAAACACCAAAAACGGCGCCGAGCCCGACCGGAATAAAAAAGAGAACATTGTTTTTGAAATTTTGGCGAATGTCCGCTAAAAAAGAAATCATGCGCTCATAAATACCGAAAATCGCGGCCAACGCGCCGCCGCTCACACCCGGCAAAATGGCGCCCGAACCGATAAACATTCCTTTAACAAAACGGAAAAACCAATTGATCAGTTTTACATCTTTCACAAAACGTCTCCTAAAAATTCAAAATCAAAATAAATCAGAAATTACAAGTAGAAAATGTAACCGCCGATAGTAAAACATTATTACAAATAATTAATCGTCGCAACAAACAATAAACAGTCAACCAAATTAAATAAAGATATAGGTCATCCAAAGACCAAAAACAGACAACCGTTTCAAAAATAAAGATAAAAAATAAAGATAAAAAATGATAAAAAGAAAATAAAAAAGACGAAAATGAATTAAAGGACAGGAAACCGAAAAACAGTAAAAAATAAACCGTTGAAAAATAAGAAATGATAAAAATATCGAAAAAACAAAAAAAAGAAAAAACAATAAATGAAAAAGAAAAAAACAATAAATGAAAAAGAAAAAAACAATAAATGAAAAAGAAAAGAAAAAATAATAAATAAAAAAGAAATTAATTTTCTTTATTCATTTTAGCGCTGATTTCATCCAAAAGTTGATCGTCGGTTTTTCCGGTTACGTCAATCCCTTGATCTTTTGCCATTTTTTGAATTTTGGATTCTTTTTCAACCGGTGTCGTGTCTTTTAAACTTTTTTCAAATTCCTGATAGGAAAGTTCCGCTTCTTTTTGCGCTTTTTTAAATTCGCCGGCGGATTTTCCTGCGGAGCGCGCCAATTCGGGAAGCTTAGATGCGCCGAAAAGTAAAACGATAACAGCGACAATAAGGATAATTTCAGTTGTGCCAATTCCACCAATCATATACTTAAACCTCTTTTTTTTGAATAATTAATAATAACAGATAATAAAAAATGATAATAACAGAAATAACAATAATTTCGATATCAGATTAAATTATAGATTTATTCTCTTAAAATGTCAATGAACAAAGAGAATATAAATATATTGCTCATAAAGACAAAGCTAAAACCCGAATAGGAATCAAGCTTCCATTTTTTTAAGGGCGTCTTGGTTTTGAACCGTTGACAAGGAATCCGATGTCGATAAAATTTCATCGTTTGTACCGGATAAAGAGTTTGATTCCTCAAACTTTTCAGAAGCGGTTTCATTCATTTTCAATGAAATTAAACCCAACAACTCCGCGGTTGTTTTGCCTTGGGTTGAAATTCCGGCTTCTTCCGCCATTTTTATAATTCTTTCATTTAATGCTTTTTCTTCCGCTTTCTTTTTTTCGGCATTTTCTCGATTGATCGCGTCAAACCCGCTTAAATCGAATTCCGCCGATTTTTGAGCGATTTTAAATTCACCGATTGCGCCGCCGACAGCTCGCGCTAATTCCGGCAGCTTATTCGGACCGAACAATACCAAAACGATAACAAGAATGAAAATAATTTCAGTTGTACCGATCATAATGAATTTACATTAAAATTCAAGCATAAATAGATTTTCATTATAAAATTGGAAAAGAAATAAGGAAATATATAATAAATATAAGATATAAGTAGGAGAGAAAGAATAAGCAAAAAAACAGAATAAAGCAAAAGAATATTTAAAAAATAAAAACCGTCAAACGATTTTTAAAAGTATTAAACTGAATTCAAAAAGAACGACCAAAGCAATCGCCGCAATAAATTGTGAGACGAGTGTCGGGTCCGGCGAAATTAAAAAAGCGAAACCGATTAAACTGCCGTATACGACAAGCCGCCCTTTTCGAAGCGTTTTTTCTTCAACAATTCCCATTCGAACAACCGAAACCATGAGAAGCGGAATTTGAAAAACCAAGCCGAATCCCAAAACGAGAGAAATGATTGTGTTAAAAGTCTCTCCCAAACCGACTTGCGCAACCGCCGTTTGGTCGGAATAAAAGATGACGAAATTTAAAAACAACGGCAAAACGACAAAATAAGCCAAAGCCGCGCCGGTTAAAAATAAAATGAAAGAAAGCGGCACCGTTTTTATTAAAAATTTGCGCTCATTTTTATAAAGCCCGCGCGACATGAATTTAAACACTTCATACGTCAAGAGCGGGAAGAAAAGACAAATAGCCACGGCAACCGACAGCTTTAATCGCGTCATCACGTGTTCCGTCGGCGAATAAATCGACATGGTCACGGTTTCCGGAATAAATTGGTCCCATAAATAAGCCAAAATCTCGCCTGAAAAAGGATAAGCGATGACTGCGCCGAGAAGCAAAACCGCGCCCGAAATAATAATGCGGTTTCTCAATTCCGCCAAATGCCCGACGACATGCTCTTCATAATCGCCCTCCGGTCTTTTTTTGCCGGATTCCGGCGGCAAAATCTCAGGCGCTTTTTTTGAATCCGATGAAAAATCAAGTTGACCCGCTTTGTCCGATAATTGAGAAGTCATAATTCGTATCCGCTTTTCGGTTTAAATATAATAGTTAAAAGTGTCTGCTTCCTATTTTTGAAATAAATAAACCATGGTAACATTTAAACATAATCCTTAAAAAAAAGAAAAAGAAAAGAAAGGAAGAGGAAAAAAGAAAAAAAGAAAAATTCGGTCTGTTTTTAATTTCTTTTTTAAAAAAAACGTATCGGTTTTTCTGTTTGGGCGCGGCTTTTTATTGTCGTCTGCCGGCTCGTTTGCTTTCGTCTTTTCAATTTCAGTTCGCATTTTTAATGGGTATGTTTCAGCAGATATTTCAGCCGGTATTTTCAGTCGGCGTTGAAAGGAACAAAAATAAAAACATTTTTTAAAAACGGAAATGTTTCAAATTTTGTTTGAATTCACGGTAACTTTTAAAAACTCTGACAGATATGATTAGATTCCGTTTAATAAAAATAAAAACGAAATGAAAAGAGAACTAAATTCGGGATTGTGGTATTATCGTTGAATTATCGGAAGGAATTCAAGTTTTTTTAAAGATATTGGAATCTGTTAAAAAGAAATTGATGATTATCTTCGCTGTTTTTTTAATTGCGGCCGTTGTTGCTTATCCTGTTACGGATTACATAATCAGTGATGCCGTCGAACGAAGTTTGCCGATCGATAACAGTTTAGAACAAACCCTTGTTTTTTTTGACGGACCGTTTTTAAAAGAAGATTTGGAAATGGAAGAATTGTTAAAAGACGACAGCAAAAAAGTCATTCTTTTCTCCCCTCCCGTAAATATATCCGACGCGGAAGACGTGGTTTATAATATAGAAAAAGAAGCAAAAAAACAAACCGCGACGGACATTGTTTCACAAATGGTGCTCGGCGAACGTGATATAAATTTCACGGAGGTTATAGACGTCATCATGAAAGGCTCTCCGACAGACGTTGAAATGCTCCCGAATTCGACCCAAGTTTTAATTGTTCAATCTATTCCCTATGAAGAAAACATATTGGAAAAGAAAAAAGCCGAAATTCAAAAAGAATTTGAAAACATTACCGGGCAAGAACCGAAATTTACAATGATGCACACCCAAAAAAGGGAAAACAGTTTGGGCAGCCCGACCGTTGTTTATACAAAGCCTCTTGAAGTCCCGTTGTTGAAATTAAAAATGTCATTGATTATCGCAATCATTGTAACGTTGCCGCTTTTATTCTATTTAAGCGCCAAAGAAGTTACAAAATATGTCGATACGAAAAAATTGAATTTAAAAGAAAAAATACCGTTTAAAACGCGATGGCTGATTTTAATCGCTGTCTTCATGTTTGTTTTGTTCATTCTCGGCGCGATTTATTCCTATTTTTTTATGGCTCCGCTTTTCATTCAATTCTTGTTCCTCAGCGCAGCCGCCACCGGAGCGCAGGCGACTTATTCGATTTATGAATTTGTCAATTTCATCGCTTTAATGACGTTGATTTTCGGATTCATTTTCGAACTTCCGCTCATCATTTTTATTCTTAATCGTGTCGGGCTCGTTCCAAAAAAACTGTTGGTCACATATCGAAGACATGTTTACGTTTTGTTTTTCATTGTCGCCGCAATTATTACGCCGCCGGATGTCATCAGTCAAATAATCGTTGCCATTCCGATGATTTTCTTCTATGAATTAAGCGTTTTGATTGTGAAAATATTCGGCAGAAGAGACATATGAATTATTAAAAACAAAAAAAATAAATTTTAGTCTAATCCGATAAAAAGTGCAAAATAAATGATCAATGTCGCCAACACACTGTAAAGCGTGCCGATTAAGAAATATTCGGCCGATAATTTATTTTGAGAAATTTGGTCATATCGAGCAATGGATTTTGCCGCGATAACCAATCCGAGAGCCGCGAATTGATTCGCGCCGATAAAGATTCCCATCAAATATCGTTCCAACGTTCCGATAATTGAACCTGCGCCGGATACGGAAGTTTGTTGAACCGGATCATCGTTTTCAATCGGTTGATATTTTTCAAAAAACTTTTTAAAACTGACATTGACCGGTTTTGAAACCGCAACGGCAAAAAGAATCCATTTTAAAAAAATATGAAAGTCCGCCGATATAAAATAGAAATCCACTGATGAAGACAAAAAGAAAGCGAAAATAAAAACAAAAAACAAATGTAATCCTTGGTCGACGAAATAAAGGACTCTTTTGATTTCATTCGTTTTTTGCGGATTGTTTTGAGGATTATGAAGGTTGTTTTGAGAGTTATTTTGAAGGTTGTTTTGAAGGTTGTTTTGAGAGTTATTTGGGGGATTGTTTTGTTGGCTGTTTTCTTTTTTATAGCCAAAATATTCCACAAAACATTTTAAAAAATCGATGGCGGCATGAGAAATAATAACACCGGCAATAATAGAAATCGTATAAAAATTCATCGGAATCAAAAAAAGTAAAATGACAAGCAAAAACAAAAACGGAAGAGAGTAAATAACGGAGTGTTCAACCGTTTTTCGAAAATTATTTTCTTTTAAACGGGCCGTTTTGTTTGTTTGGAAATAATAATCTCCGATGAAATGGCAAATAAGTAAAAGAATAAGTGAAATCGAAAAACCGGATCCGAACATTAAAATTCACCTTTATGATTTTGAAGTGTTGTACAAATTGATTTTTTCAATCTTAAATAATTATAATATCCCGTACTTTGAATTTTTGAATTCGTGGTCGAGCCGGCTATATTCAATAAAGAAGCCAATTTTTTTTGAGGGATTTTTGTATCATATCCGAAATTAAGAATACTGATTTTTATTAATTCTTTTTGCGTTTTGCGCCATTTGCTTTCCGTAAAATCGCAAAGTTTTAAGCTTTCATTAATGATTTCCATAAAATCTTGATTTTTTTGAGAACAAATCATAATTTTAGATCGGTTATAATCATTATTGGAATGAATGGTGTTGATTGCATCACGCGCGTACCAATAGGCAGGTCCGTCCGCGCCTATGCTTGAAGAAAAATCAATCGCCGTTGTAATTTCACCGATTCCGACTCCAAAACGGATTTCGACGGGATCCAACATAAATTTAATTTTATCCGTTATTTCAAGCAAATGATCCGCTTTTTTTAAAAGTCCTTGAAATTCATCGCCGAGCGTAATAACAAAAGAAGAAGCAAGGTCGTCTGAATATTTGGAATTAATTTCACTTAAAATTTCGTACAGGTTTTTTTGAAACATATCTCGATCACCTATATTTCGAGATTTTATAATATCTCCGATTATTGCAAAATAGATCATTTTAAATCCTCGATTTTCTTATAAAAACGGTTTAAAATTAAATACAATAAATAAATTAAAAATATAAGTAATTAACTACTTATTTTTAAAGAATAAGCTATAAAATACTTATTTTTAAGAAATGAGTTATAAAATAATTATTTTCAAAAAAGAAGCGATTATCTGTTTATTTTCAAAAAACAAGCCATAGATGTTTATTTTCAAAAAACAAGCCATAGATGTTTATTTTCAAAAAACGAACCATGGATACTTAATTTTAAAAAACAAGTCTTTTCCGCTTATTTCAAAAAAAAAGTTATAAAATATTTACATATTATAATGAGTAGTTATTTAATCATTGCAAAGTAACAAGTAATTAAATACTCATTTATAATAAATAAGCAATTAAATACTCATTTTTAATAAATAAGCAATTAAATACTCATTTTTAATAAATACGCAATTAAATATTCATTTTTAATAAATAAGCAATTAAATACTCATTTTTAATGAACAAGTAAGTAAATACTAATATTTAACAAATAAGCAAATAAATACTAATTTTTAAAAAATGAGTAATTGAATACGAATTTTTAAGAAATAAATAATTAATGACTTATTTAAAAAAATATGTAATAAAAACTTATTTTTAAAAATCGTAAAATGTTAAAATTGAAAAAAAATTAAAAATTGAAAAAGAGAAGAAAAATATAAAATTGAAAATAAAAAATTAAAATAAAAAATTAAAAAGAACGAGGACAGAGAACTCAGTTCTCTGAAATTAAATCGGCTATTTTTTGACCGAAATCGGCCGCGCATTCCGGACCGTTTCCGGTAATGATTTTACCGTCGGCGACAACCGCTTCTTCTTTTAAATTTGCGCCGGCTTTTTTCATTTCTTCAATAGCGTCATCGGCCGGGAAAACACAAGCGTCTTTTCCTTTTAAAAGACCGGCTTTGGCTAAAACGACAGGAGAAATACAGATGGCTGAAACGATTTTTCCTTTTTGGAAAGCTTCGTTTAAAAGAGAATGAAGTTTTAAGTTTTCCCAAAGGAAAGCTTTAGAACCGCCCCCGCCTGAAATAACGACGGCGTCAAAATCATCTATTAAAACATCATCTATTAATACATCCACGTCAACCTCTCCGCCCAAAGAACCGGACGCTTTTCCGAGGCGTGTGGAACCGACTGTTACATGATAACCGTTTTTTTCAAAAACGTTTTTTGGCTCAAAAAATTCTTCATCTCTGAAACGTTCGGGCGCAACAATTATTAAAATTTTTTTTGTCATAAAATGTCCTCCAAACAATAATTTAAAATCAAAAATCAAAAAGAGTTCGATTATTCCAAACGTTTTGATTTCGTTTACATATTATATTTAATTCGCCGTTATATAATTCTATACCATTTAATTTAATTTTTTCGATTTTATTATAATTCGTCATCTTTCAATAAAAAAGAGAAAATATTCAAATTCAATTATTTCTTCATACCGATCAAAACGCCCATCTGCGACGGCAAAATTCTGCCGACGGAAGAAACAATCCCGGGACCGTCCGTTTTTTCTTTACAAATAATAACACATTCCGTCAAACCGAGTTTTTCAACTCCGTAAACGTCTCGGCCGTGTCCTTTCTTTTGAAGAGCCGCTTTGACTTGAGAGCGAGTCGCGCCGTTTACAAAAATACGGTCGGTCGACGTTTTTTTCCAAGACCACCAAAGGTCGGCTTGTTCTTTGGTAAAGGCCGCTTCGCCGGATTCTAAAATACGAACCGTCACCGGCAAATAAGGAATCATACCAAAACGCGATGCGACTTGCCCGGCATTGCCGATTCCAAAAACTTCAAGAGACGGGGTTGAAATTGAAACGTCGTAACCGATATTGACGGTGAGCTTATCCGGTTCAATTTTTTGGATAAAACCTCTGTAATCCGTTTCCGTTTCCGTTTCTTTTTTTAGAATCGGTTTTCCAAATTCTTTATAAAGCAAATTGGAACAAATTTCCGCATCGTCCCCGTTGAATGACACTAAAAATCTTTTGTTTTGAATCGAAATGTCATAGACCGCATCCAAATCGCCAAACACCGAGTCGGCAAACGCCTTAAAAGATTGAATCGCGTTTTCTTCAGAAACATAAACCGGTTGCAATAATTCAATTTTCATGATAACACTTTTTAAAAATAGATAATATAAGTATGTCAAGAATAACAAACGGTCAATAAAAAGCTACCGTTAATAAAATTAAAAAAAGAAACAAATCTGAATTGAAAAAGCATTCAATTCAGGTTGACAATATCAAAAATACAGATTAGGAGACAGTTATTGTCAAAACGGGGGGTGTATCATTATAACCCTCGCCTGTATTGGCATTCAATAATTCAATAGTATATGTTCCTGCTGTGTTGAACGTCATTGTTACTTGATAATTAGGATCCAAACGGTAGTCTTCAAATGCACCTTCTTTTGAATGGAGCAAATGTCTAAAGTTTGTTTTTTCCATGTTTCTAAATTTAACGGATTCGCCGGAACTAATTTTCACGGAGGAAGTTGAGAACTTTTTATCATTGAGTCTGATAAATGCAGTATTTTCAACATCGGATGCATCACCTGGAGTCACAATTACAGAGTCTGCAGGAGGAGTTGTGTTTTCAGGCGGTGTTGTATTTTCACTGGGTTTGACCGGCGGTGTTGTATTTTCACTGGGTTTAACAGGCGGTGTCGTGTTGTCTGTCGTATTGTTTGTCGTGTTGGAATCATTGTCTCCGAGACAGCCTGAAAAACCGACTGCCGCGAAAAGTAAAACCAAAACAGCAAGAATCATTAAACTTTTAGATTTCATATCAGAACCTCTTTGAAATTGGATTTCATTGCTTATTTAAAATAACGCAAACAGTTTATCGCATAAACTTTTTAAAAGATATTTTTAAAAAGATTTAAAAAGATACAGTGACGATAAATTGTAAGTTAAAAATATAACGGTTGTTAGATATATAAATATTTTTAAAAGTCGTATGTGTTTCACTGTTTGAATACGTTTTTTATTTCCTTTTTCTTCTGATGATTTGTTTTTTGCTTTTACCGTTTATCCCTCGGTTCCTTTTCGTTTTTAAAAAAAACGGAATTTGCAAGCGGTTTTAAAATTGTCGATAAAACATTCCCTATCGCTTTTTGTCATCGTGTTTAAGTTTGGTCGGGCATTCTTGTTGTTTATTTTTTTCATTTTAATTTTTTGGCGGTTTTAATATTTTTTCAACATCTCAAATTCCGTCCCCGCTAATTTTCGACTTGAGTGAGCGACACGAACGAAAAGCGGAAATTTGCGGATGGACCCCAAAATTCTCATCCAAAATCCACTTCATTTTTTTAACTTCAAATTAAAAAAACCTCACCCTTTTGTAATCATGTCATATTTCCCGTGGTTTTGATCATTTGAGGAATTTTTCCGTAAAATCCGATGTTTTCTCCTTCAATCAAAACGGCGCCGTCGATTTCAGAAATTTCCGATAAAACGGAAAATGCTTTTTCAATGTTTTCTTTCCCGGGCTCTTTTAAAGCGTTTCCGAGCGCGGTCGCCGCGGCGTCTGCCAATGTGACGTTTTTTGAAAAGATAACGGCGGCATCTGAAATTCCGAAGCTGATGGAATGCCCGACCGTCCCCGAAGATGCGCATATACCGTAAACAGAATCGGACGGCTCAATTGAAAACCCGAGAGTTTGAAAATGCGGTCCCCCTGTATAAACGCCGACCGTAATCGGTTTTTCGGTCGAATTAAAAACAGCGATATCTCCGCCGTTATCGACAAAAGCGAATTTTGCGCCGGATTCTTTCATTTTTAAAACGGCGTCTTCCGCAATGGCTCCGGCCACCGCGCTCATCGGACCGATTTCGAATCGGTTGCCGGCTTGAATCATTTTTTGAACAATCGGCGGCGCGGTTAAATCCAAATCAAAAGATTCCAAAGTGACTTCAAAAAACGGGTTTTTGGAAATGTAATTTTCAATCAGCAAACGGCTTTTTAAAATTTCAGATTTTGCGATTTCAATTCCTTCCGGCAAATCCGAAGAAAGAGTGACAATGGTTTCTTTGATTTGGAAATGAACTTTCGGATACGTCATGATTTAGAAATGGAGCTGATAGAAAATAAAAGGATTGGAAAAGAATAAAAATAAAACCCGGAAAATAAATATAGAGAAAAAACAAACAAACAAACAAACAAACAAACAAACAAACAAACAAACAAACAAACAAACAAACAAACAAACAAACAAACAAACAAACAAACAAACAAACAAACAAACAAACAAACAAACAAACAAACAAACAAA
>JAVESN010000070.1:0-9213 GCA_034006575.1 Methanimicrococcus sp. | reverse complement strand
ATGAAAGACCAAGCGACGCCTGCCATGAAACAATATTACGCGGCCAAAGAAGAATGTCCGGACGCGCTCGTATTTTTCAGGATGGGCGATTTTTACGAATCTTTTGGCGACGACGCAAAAGTTATGGCCAAAGAATTAGAAATCACGCTGACCACACGCGGAAAATCTAAAAACGGAACAGATATGCCGCTTGCGGGAATTCCGTATCATGCGATTGATACGTATTTGCCGCGATTGATTAAGAAGGGATACAAAGTCGCGATTTGCGAGCAGCTGGAGGATCCGAAAAAAGCGAAGGGGGTTGTAAAACGCGGCATTGTTCGCGTCGTCACTCCGGGAACGGCAATCGATTCTTCCATCATCACCGATTCGTCCAACAATTATTTGATGGCGCTGACCGGCTCTTATAAAAAAAACTCAAATGCAAAAGCAAACGGCGGAAAGGAAATATTCGGCATTTCTTTTTTAGACATTTCCACCGGCGAATTTTTCACAACGCAGTTTGAAGACGCGGCGCCGTATGAAAAAGTGATCAGCGAAGTGGCTCGGTATAAGCCGACGGAAGGAGTTCTTCAAAATACGCTGACCGAAAATGAATTGCTGATGAATCGGCTGGAAGAAAATAAAGTCAAAATAGAAACGTTTTCGTGTTCAAAATCTATCGCAATCGACGTTGAGGAATGCGAATCGGATTTATTAAAACAATTTAAAATAACGACTTTAGAAGGATTGGGATTTAAAAACGCCGATTACGCGGTTTTGGCTTGCGGAAAAACGCTGGATTACGCGTTAAAGACGCAAATGAGAGATTTAAATCATATTCAGCCGGTTCAATTTTATTCCATGTCCAAGAATTTAATTTTGGATTCCGTGACGCTTAAGAATTTAGAAATCATAAAAAACACACGCGACGACGGGGAGAATTATTCCCTCATTCGCGTCATGGATAAAACAAAAACCCCGATGGGCTCTCGACTTTTGAGAAACTGGCTGCTTCGCCCGCTGATTGATTCAAACGAAATCACAAAAAGGCTCAACGCCGTTCTCACCCTTAAAGAAAACAGCTTAGAACGCTACGATTTAAGGCAACACCTTTCCGGAATTTCAGACATTGAAAGGCTTGTCAGCCGGATGATATACGGAAATTCAAACGCGCGAGATTTGATTTCCATGAAAAATTCCCTTTCCGAATTAAAAGGGCTGCACGCCGTCATGACCCGGATATGTCCGCAAATGTGCCCGCAAACTCAAACAGAGACGAAATCCGAATTGCTTTTTAAGATTTGCAACGACATTTCAAAACTTGATTTCGCGGAAGAGTTGACGGATCTCATTTCCAAAACCATTTCCGATGAGCCGCCCGTTTCCGTTCGGGAAGGCAAAATGATTCGCCGAGGATACGATTCGGAATTGGACGAATTGAGAAGCATTTCAGGCGACAGCAAAGAATGGATTGCGGAATTTCAAACGAAACAAAGAAATGAAACCGGAATTAAAAATTTAAAAGTCGGATACAACAAGGTGTTTGGGTACTACATTGAAGTCACAAACGCAAACAAACATTTGGTTCCCGAAAGT
The DNA here is from genome assembly GCA_034006575.1 of Methanimicrococcus sp. Taxonomy (GTDB): domain Archaea; phylum Halobacteriota; class Methanosarcinia; order Methanosarcinales; family Methanosarcinaceae; genus Methanimicrococcus. The sequence goes on along the minus strand of JAVESN010000070.1, from coordinate 7,635 downwards.
TATATTCGAAAACAAACGATTGCAAACGGCGAACGTTATTTTACGCCGGAATTAAAAGAGCGTGAAAATAAGATTTTAACGGCCGATGATAAATCCGTCGCGCTCGAATATGAAATATTCAGAGAAACGACCGAACGGGTGTCTTCTTACGCCAAAGAAATTCAAGCCGCGGCGCATCTCATCGGAAAAATTGATGTTTTGTGCGGTTTTGCCGAAATCGCGATTGAAAATAATTATGTCTGCCCGCAATTGGACGACGGTTTGGAAATTTTAATTCGGGACGGAAGACATCCGATTGTCGAGAAAACGACAGCGGAACCGTTTGTCCCAAATGATGCCGAAATGGATTCTTCGGAAAAACAATTCCTTTTAATCACCGGACCCAACATGGCCGGAAAATCCACATACATGCGGCAGATTGCAATGATTATTGTGATGGCGCAGGCCGGCAGTTTTGTACCGGCGGCGTTTGCCAAAATCGGAACAGTGGACAGAATTTTCACGCGAATCGGCGCGCATGACGACTTGGCCGGTGGCAAAAGTACGTTTATGGTGGAGATGGTCGAGCTGGCCAATATTTTAAACAATGCCGGCGACCGAGATTTGATCCTTTTGGATGAAATCGGCCGCGGCACCAGCACTTATGACGGTTACAGCATTGCGAAAGCCGTTGTCGAATACATTCACAACAAAGACAAAAAGGGAGTCCGAACGCTTTTTGCAACGCATTATCATCAATTGACCGCGCTTGAAAACAAACTCAAGCGGCTGAAAAATTTCCATATCGCGGTTCGTGAAACCGGAAGCGATTTGGTTTTTCTTCGAAAAATCGTTCCGGGCGCAACCGACAAGAGTTACGGGATTCATGTCGCGCGGCTGGCCGGCGTTCCCGACAAAGTCAGCGATCGCGCCGCCGAAATTTTAAAAGAGATTGAAAACGAAAATTTGGCGGAAGACGAGGGGCGCGGCAAAAAAAGAAATGCGCGCTACACTCAGCTTTTGCTTTTCGATCCGGAAAGCGCGGGCGCGGAAGAGCGCGTTGTTGAAAAGTTCATCGAGCACCCGATTGTCGAGGAGCTTAAAATTGAATTTAAAGACTTGGACGTCAACAATATGACGCCGATGCAAGCCCTTTTAAAGTTAGAGGAAGTGAAGGAAAAACTTCACTCCTTGGAGAAAAACGATTATTAAAATAATTCCGCAATAAGCGAATCATCCGAAATAAACGAGTTATTTAAAATAAATAAACAAATAACAAACAAATAACAAACAAATAACAAACAAATAAATAAACGAGCCATTTAAAATAAACGGTTGTGGCATCAGTTCTTAAGTTTTCTTCATTCTTTGCTCAAGATGGGGTAACTTTCATCACGCGCCACACGTCTGTTTAGGGTTTTGTTTTATTTATGTTTTGTTTAAATTTTTGAATGCGTTGACGGTTTATTTCATTCTCTCAGTCGCCTGATTTTTGAGTAAATAAATTCGCTCATGAGTCAATGCGTTAAAGATTCAATGCGTTAATGTTTTTGAGGGATTGATTATTTAAATAAAAAATATGTTTCAAATTCAATATGGATTAAAAAATTTGGGGGAAAATAATTTTGTCCTTGATTTTAAAAGCGGTTGAAAACATTCCTTTGATACAAAAAGGAGACGATTTGGCGGAAATGATTTGCCAAAATTCGGAAATTTCAGATAAAGATATTGTTGTGATAGCCTCAACGATTGTTTCAAAATCCCTCGGCTTGACGTTTCGAGAAGAAGATGTTGTGCCGAGCGATGAAGCCAAACGGATTGCCGCTCTCAACGGCAAAGAGCCGCGTTTTGTTCAGGCGATTTTAGACGAGAGTTTGGAAGTGCTGACGGAAACGCCTTTTATGCTGGTTCGAAATAAAAACGGTCATGTTTGCATTAACGCCGGAATTGACGGATCCAATGTCGGTAACGGTCTTCTTTTAAAACTGCCGGAAACGCCGGACAAATACGCCGCAGAAATCGGAAAAGCCGTCGAAGAAAAAACCCAAAAGAAAATCAGCGTCATTATCACGGACACGAACGGCCGCGCTTTTAAAGACGGGCAAACCAACGTCGCCATCGGCCTTTACAACATCCGCCCGATTAAAAAATGGGTCGGCGAAAAGGATTTGTACGGCAAAGTTTTGGAAATATCCGAAGAAGCGGTCGTCGATGAAATCGCAGGCGCCGCCAATTTAATTATGGGAGAAGGCGGCGGCGGGGTTCCCGCAGTTATTGTTCGCGGTTTAGACCTTTATACCAACGAAAACGTTTCCATTAAAGAAATGTATCGCCCCGAAGAAAAAGATTTAATCGTTAAAGTATTGCTGAAAAACAAAAAGTGAAAAGCTGAAATCCGCTTTTTCATTTATTTTTTAAAAATGTGGTTTTGTTTTCGCCGACTGCGCGCGTTTTTTTCAAATATGCCGCTTTTGATTTTTGATAATTATAGAATCACGTGTCTTTTTGATTAATCCTCATCAAAAACAGCGTAAAGCATGCTCAGTGTCCCGATTCCGAGCGGTTCTTGAACAACGGAAACGTTGTATTTTTCAATCAAATCGTTTGAAATGCAGCAAGGGATTCCGGGCGTTGAGATGAGCGTGTTTTTTATCAAAGCGCTTGGGGGGATGGTGTCCGGGCACGGTGTCGCTTCAAAAATTTTTAAAAAAGTTTTGTTGCTTTTTTCATTGTATTTTAAAACCGGATAAAGGGACGCGATTTCATCGACTCTTTTGGAATCGGCGTCGGAAACGTAAACCGTTTGATGGTTTTGCAATAATGTTTCAAGCGCGGGCGTTCCGACTTTTCCGAGGCCGATGACCAAAACGTCTTTTTCATCGGCGTATTCTTTGGCGTGACACAGAATTTCAGCGTAAATGCGGCCGGTTGAAATTTGATTGTGCGCGATTTTGCCGTTTTTAAGGTTGTGGGCGATATACGCGAAATCATCCGCCATGAGAATAATGTCCGCGCCTTTCATAACCGCTTCATAGTAGCCGGCGACATCCGTTTGGGTTGTAATAAAACCGTCCATTCCGAAATGTTGAACCGTAAGCAAAAGAGACTCCGAAAAACTGCCGATGATTCCGCCGCCGGCCGTGATTGGAATAATTGCGATTTTTTCATTTTTCGGCGCCGTTTGATAAATTTCACGGCAAAGGCCGTCCAAAGAATATCCTGTCAATTTTGTAATCAAACGATCGTTTTCAACGAGCGCGTCGGTCATATTCGCCAAATCTTTCGGAGTTAAAAGTGCCATAATTCTTCCTTTTAAATTTATAATTTAATTTCTTTTATTTTAATTTCACTTATTTTTAATTTTATCGTTCGTTCTTTTCAATTTCATTTTTCGTTTAAAATAAAAGAAATCGCTTTTTCTCTTTTTGGAACGGTTTTTGATTCCGATTCCGAATAAGTGATGACCGTATAAGCGCGGTAATTTTCTTTTCCGGCGCATTCAAAAATTTCAATCCCGTTTTCATGAAATGTTTCAAACAAATGAAAATCGCTGCCGGCCGAAATCAAATGTTCGCCGCCGGAAATGAGTTTTTGGTCCGCTTTTTGAAAGTGTTCAAAGATGCAATACCCGTTTTCATATCGAGGATTGGTGGAATGAAGAAGTCCCGTTTCTTTAAAATCGGGATTGTTAAAAGCTTCAATCAGCAAAAGAAGAAGATTGATGCCGGATGAAAAATAAACGCAAATCGGCGTCTGGCTCGGAAAACGCGCGTCGATTTCAAGCACGAATCGGCCCCTTTCATTCAAAATCGCTTCAACATCCATAATGCCTTTTAAATTCAATCCTTTCGCCAAATCCAAAGCGACCTTTCGATAAGTTTCGTCAAACGGAAGCGGCGTGACTTGACAGCAATCATAAACGTCGTCGATATGAATTTTTGTTTCTTTTAAAACGATGAAATCCTTTCCGTTGCCGACGACTTCAAGAGAAACCACGGGGCCGTCCAAATATTCTTCAACCAAATAATCCGAAGGAACCGATTTTAATTCGTCGTCGGAATGAATAATTCGAGCGCCGACGCTGCCGCTTTCCGACGGCGGCTTAACGAAATAAGGCGGTGAACTCGGTTTATCGGCCGGCGTTAACACATTGATTTTTTTGAAATACTCTTTGGAGCGCGATTTGTTGCAGCTGATATGATAAGCGTCAAAATCGAAAAGAAGCGGGCATTTTAACTCAAACCGGACGGATTTTAAAAAACGAATCGTGTCTTCGTTTTCATTGACGGGAAGCATAAAATCGGATTTTTTGGAAAGGAGAATCAGTTGAGATTTGTCTTTTGTGATATCAAAACAATAAAATTCGTCGCACAAACTTTGAGCCAAAGCCGACGGATTTTTATCAATCAATAAAACGGTCAATCCCGCTTTTTTTGCCAAATACGCCGCTTCAACGCCTTGAAGTTTGCCGCCGATGAGACAAATGCGTTTTTCGGCGTATTTCGATTCGGGGAAATCACAAACGATCGGAGATTTTTGTAAAACGGGAAACGACATGAAATTCCTCAGTGTTGGAAAGATAAAGTTATGATTTTGACGGTATTTTTTAATGGGATTTGATTATTTATTCCGATTCAAATAATCCTCAAAACTTTCCTGACTGCCGCGGGAAAGTCCCATTTCATGAAGCTTTTTAATCACGCTTTTCGCGTCTCTTTGTCTTTCGCTCAGAGAAACGTCGCGGTCAAAATTAACGACGCCTTCCAGTTTCGAATCGGCGGAAATGATGGATGTCACCACGTTCGCGCCCGCGTTGAGGCGGTCTACCATTCCGGGAATGCCGGCAACGTCAAGAGAGGCCGGAATCAAGCGGTCCGGAAAAACGAATCGGAGAACGGAAATCACTTTCAATTCCATTAAACCCGGCGCTTGCGGCGTCTCTGACAGCGGCGTTCCGGGCTGCGGCTCAAAAGTCATCACACGCACCTGATCCGGATCCGCTTTTTGCATGCCGCGAATAGAGACGATGGCCGACTCAATATCATCCGCCACCGACGGAGTAACGGGTGTGCCGTCCGAGAGTTTGATTTTAGAAAAGCCTGTCAAAAGACCGTCTTCAATGCAGATTCCGGCTTTTTTGGCGTTGTTTCGAGCTTGAATGCGTTCTTCAAAAGATTGCCCGACGCGGAGTTTTTCGTAAAGCTCTTTTTGATAGGTTTCCTGGTAAAGCGCGAAAAAATCGGCGCCGTTTTCTTTTAACGCTTGGATGAAATCGTTGTTCACAACCCCGGGAGAAACCATAACCGGAAGACCCGTGACTTCTTTTGCGATTCGAACGAATTCCAGCAAATTTTCAGGCGTGTCATGAAAATGCGGGTCTTCGCCCATCGTCAAATCAATCATGTGAACGCCTTCGTCTTTGAGTTCTTCGCACATCCGGCGCAATTCTTCGGGCGTAATCCTGTAACGGTCGATTTTGTTTTTAGAATTGTAATAACAAAAAGTGCATTGATTTTTGCAATACGTGGAAAAATAAACAAAACTGTAAAGATAAACATCCTTTCCAAAAAAGTGCTCCTTAACGGAAACGGCGGCCTCAAACATCTTTTTTAACCCGTTTGAATCCGTCACGGAAAGCAAACTTCGAATGGTATCATCCGTCAACGATTTTTTTGAAATGACATCTTCGATAAACTGAGCGTATTGAATGTCGTCCATTTCCGAAAAAAAATCCCCCATAAACTCTCGGCCCCCACCGTTTGATCAAACATCGATCATAAATTTGTATAAATGCCGTTATAATAATATTCGGAACGACTGCCTCTTTTAATATTTTTGAAATTGTGCTTGACTTTTAAAAGGCGCTCCAATCCAAATCCCGCGCCGATCCACGGTTTATCAATTCCCCAATCCATATCCATCGGAACCGGCCCGACCACGGCGGAAGAAAGCTCCAAGTCGCCGTGCATGACGTCCACCGTCGCGCCGTAGACCATACATTCGTCCCCTTCGATTTCATAAGTGATGCCGAGGTGCGTTAAGAAGTCATCAATCAATTGAATCAAGTTTTCACGTGTGCATCCGCTTCCCATTTGGCAAAAGTTCACCATGGTAAATTCTTCCAAATGACTGCTGCCGTCGGACTCTTTTCGATAGCAAGGACCGATTTCAAAAATGCGGATCGGATCGGGAAGCACTTTATCAAAGCGGCGAAGATAATTGTAAAGAACAGGTGCCAACATCGGCCGGAGACATTTTCCGTCGTCGGTTCGAAAGACCTGTTTGGAAAGTTCGGCGTCTTTGTCGATTCCCATTTTGATGATATACTCTTCCGGAATGAGAAGGGAAGACTTGATTTCAATAAATCCTTTTGAGATTAAAAACGCGGAGATATCGCGCTCCAATTTCGCCAACATATGCTCGCGGCTGTTTTCATAAATATCAACAAGTTCCGCCTTTCTTTGAGCCACCAAGTCCGCTTCCAGTTTTTCAAACGGCAAAAGAGTCGGGTCATCCAAATCGATTTCATCCGAAATCAACAACGTTTCCAATCTTTTTCTTTGAGAAGGAGAAATTCTTTCATTTTCTGACACGAGAACGAGCTCCGTTGATTTGTTTTCATTTTGTGAAGAAGCGGCGGATTCTGCAACCAGCGGTGTCTTGACACTCGGCGATACGATTGCTTGCGTTTGCGTTGTCGTTTGCACTGCGGGTTGCGTTTTAGCGGTTGGCGGTACGGTTGCTTGCGTTTGCGTTTGCGTTTGCGCGGCCGGCGTTTGTTGTGCGCTTTGTTGCTGGGATACTCCTTTTTTCAAAACTTTTTTGGGCGCGGATTTTTTGACGGGAGCATCGACATACGTGATTTCCGGGTCATAAAAATCTTTGGCGACAAAGCGGCGGATGCGCTCGTCTGATAATTTACAGTGTTTGCAGACTTTTTTGTATTTGGAATTTCGAAGCGCGCGAGCAGAAGCGCTGCGCCTGGAATTATTCACGGTGATGACTTCGCCGCAATCGGTGTGGATACGGATTTTATGAGTGGAAACATCATACCTTTGAATGCCGTGAAGAACGTCATTTCGAGAGAGCCAAACGTCGTTGAGTTTGACAAGTCTCTCAAGCATGGGTCTGTCTGCCATATTTGTTTCCTCCTTTTATTTTTTTCCGTATAAGTTATGAGCGGAAATCCCGGGAATCTAACCCGGCTAAACGGATCTAGAGTCCATTTGGTCTACCTGACCAGATTTCCATTTCCGAAAAGTACCGATACGATCAAGCGAAATAAAGCCGTTTTAAAATCGATGTGATTTCAAGGATTTTGCGGCTTAAATACTTCCCCTTATTTAGTCCTTTTTTTAATTAATACCTTTCCGCCAAAATTTTAAATATTTCGTTTTTATAAGTTGTTATCGTTATGATTTTAACAGCGCGTTATGATTTACGGTCCGCCCGTCTTGATACAAAAAAGATATAAAACAACAAAACCGTAAACAGTAAAACCGCAAACAGTAAAACCGTAAAACAGCAGAACCGCAAACAACAAAACCGTAAACGGCAAAACCGCAAACAGTAAAACCGCAAATAGCAAAACCATAAAACAGCAAAACCATAAAACAGCAAAACCATAAAACAGCAAAACCATAAAACAGCAAAACC
>JAVESN010000032.1:0-18240 GCA_034006575.1 Methanimicrococcus sp. | reverse complement strand
AACCGTAAACGGCAAAACCGCAAACAGTAAAGCCGTAAAACAGCAAAACACCGGTTGAAAACTTACGTTGCCAACGACTAAAGCGTTAACAAAGAAAGAGACGTCGTGTTCAAATCGTTTTCCCAAGAGCCGTTTTCGTATTGGGAAGAAATCAGCCAAGGAAGAGATTCAAGGGCGATGTGTTTTTGATTGCATAAAACAAATGTTTGTAAAACTAAGTTGCTTGTCGCCGTATATTTCCAAAAGCCATTTTCTCGAACGGAAACCAACCATTCGGATTTTTTGGAAATAAATTCAAAAATCATAAAATCCGCTTTCTCGCTGAATTTTTTCAAATTTTTTTGTTTTTGAAGAGCGATTAAAATCAACGCCGTCGTTCCCGGATGATGACGATTTGGTGCGTCGTTTTCACACAAATTCAAAGAGAGCTCTTCTTCAAAAATACCGGCGTCCGCCAAAGCTGCCAAAATATAAACCGTGTCGTAAAGGTCAAAACTCCAATTTTCGCGTTCCGTTAAAAGGAAATGAACGGCATTGTTTCGAGCGTTTAAAATCTCTTTAACGTCATTTTTGTTCGTTTCACTTATTTCATATTCTTCGTTTTCTTCAAACTTTTCATTTTCTTTGTCATTGAAATAAGAGTAAACGGCCGACAAACAGGAAACCGCGCGCGCCGTTTCTCGAAGGTCTTCAAAAGACCCGTTTTCATTTTGTTTTAAAAGCAATGCTTGCAAATATAAATATGATATTTGCGGGTAGTTCCAATAAAGATGGGATAAAACCAAACGGGACAAATCTTTAACGGTTAAATCCAAAAAGCAGCCGCTGTGACTTGAAAAATATTCGGCGACCCATGAGAATCCGGCGTCTCCCGCATTTAAAAGACTCTCCGGAATATTTTGCGGCGGATTTTGAAAAAGACATGAGATATGACAAAACGACATTTCGGCACCCTTATAAAAATTGAAAAGGACAAAGTTAAGAATAAAAGGATTTGCCACTATATGAATATGAAGATTCAAAAAAGAGAATGAAAAAAGAGGAGTTCCCCAATCAGGGAACCCTTTTGTGTGTGTGTTTAATATGGTTTGTGGTTATAGAATGTGTGGTTTTAGATATTACTTTAAAAGACGACCGTCTTGAAAATAACAATCCAAAAGCAAATTTTATTAAGAAAGCGCCTATATAAAAATGTTACTCTTTCCGATGGAAAAAAAATTATTCCAAAAGTGAAAGGGGGAGACACATTCGACTCAAAATAGCAAGACAAAAAAGATATCGAGTTGTAAAGGGAGTGTAATTTCGCGTTTGACGGGATAATACAACGGCTTGATAAACCAAATTCGGAAAATAAAATAAAAAACGGTTTTTTTGTGAAAAAAAATTAAGAAATATAAAATGAAAAGGAAAAATCATTATTTGTTATTCTTTTTTTCCTTCTTTTTTCTCGTATTCTCACCGATTAATGCGTAAACCGGGGAGTATTTCAAATAAGCCGTGGAAAGCCCGACCAGTGCGGCAAGGCCCAACAGATATCGGGCGATAAAACCTTTTTTAATAAAAATCAGACAGATTAACGCCGTAATGCCGACGACAAAACGAATCAAGCGGTCTTCTTTGCCGATGTTGGGTTCCAAATCCAACAAATCCGGAACCGACGACGCGGTTTTTAATCCCGGAATTCCGATAAAACGCTCTAAAATCATCCAAAACATTTTTTCCCTTCCCTTAATACATTCTTTTTAAATTTATCGATCACAAATATAAATTTGAAATACGGCTGTTTTTATAATAATTACAAACAATTGGTTTTATAGTATAAATATACACCTTTTGTTTTGTCTCGTGTTTTATTTTTTATTTATTTTTATTTACTTTTTATTTTTATTTATTTTTTATTTTTATTTACTTTTTATTTTTATTTAAAACCAAACCGAAACAAAACCGAAATCAAATCGATTTCCCGATTGCCGTAAATCTTTGGTTTTCTTCAAGGCTCGCAAAAAGGAAGGTGTCTTCTTTGCTGTAAGCGATTTTCTTATTACCGGCCAATTTTAAAATACCTGTTTCGCCGGCTTTTAAGATCTCTTTTTCGGTGCCGTCCATCATTATTTTTTTCACGCGAACGGGATCGGATTGAAGTCCGACGAATAAATGCAAAACGTCGTCCGTTTGAACGCCGCCTTTTGCGAATTTTGAAAGCGTGCACTCAATTTCAAATTCCGATGCGATAAGTTCATTGTTTGAAAGCAAAAATCCGCGCTCAAGCTCGCGCTCCAAAAGACCTTTTAAACCGAGACCGACGCGTGATCCGGTTCCGGTTTTTTTGACGTCCACGTCGTGCGTTTGAATGGAACGGATATCGATTTTTTTATCCACGGGATACAAGCCGATTTTATCGTGCGTGTGAATGGTTCCTTGCAAAACTTTTCCGAGAATGACGATGCCGATTCCGGTCACGTTGAAAAAGTGGTCGATGACAACGCGCGGCGGCAAATCGTCTTTTGTTTTTTGTTCGGCGGTAATTTCGTCGCCGATTTTATGGATTTTTTCTTTTAATTCTTCGATGCCTTCAAAAGCGTTTGAGGCGTCTTTGTTTGTGTTGAGCGAAACGATTTCCCAATTTTCAAGAACGGTTCCGGCCGTTACTTTTTTAAGTTTTTCTTTAAACGCGTCAATTTCCATTTGGTAGCTGGTGTCCGATTTTGTAATCACGATAATGCCGCGTTTTAATTGAAGCAAATCCAGCGCGACAATACACTCCCCCACAATCGGCGTCAAACCGTTGGGCGTCACGCAAAGAAGCGCCGTGTCCGACAAATTCAAAGCCGCGACAATGGATTTCAAAGATTTCGGATAAGATTTCGCGTCAATATAAACGTATTTTTGTTCGTGGCGGTCATCATTAAATAAAGTGATATCCGAATCGGTCCCTTTTTTTCCGAGCTTTGAGCCCAGCGACGTCCTTCCGGATTTTTCATCCCCGATAATTGCAATATTTGTCATAAGTCTCCCTTTAAGATTTGAATAATGAAAGTTTAATCGGTTTACAAATATATGAGTTTTATTTAAGATTCGGATTTAAAAAAGAAAACGAATTTGAAAAATAAAGCAAAACAAAAATAAAAGCAAACTCAAACCGCACCCGGCAGATTCAGTAAAACAGCGCCGCGCCAAACAGCGAAAACGACCGCTCTTTTTGAATTTAAATAAAAAACAAAGGACGTTTTGTTGATTGTTTGAAAAGATTTTGCAAAAGAGCAGACTAAAAGGAAAACATTTGATTTCAGACACACGTTCGCGAAAGCGTTCGGACGTATTTAAAAAAAGCGGATACAAACTAAAAACTAAAAATGCAGATGCAAGCGGCACTAAAAATGCAGATGCAGACGGCACTAAAAATGCAGATGCAGACGGCACTAAAAATGCAGATGCAGGCGGCAACTGAAAATACAGATGCAAGTGCCACTAAAAAGCAGATGCAGGCGGCAACAAAAAATACAGATGCAAGTGCCACTAAAAAAGCAGATGCGGGCGGCAACAAAAAAGGCAAATGCAAGCGACACTAAAAAAACAAACAGTAATTTTTTATTTGATATTTTTTGGTGTGAATCCGCAAATTTCCGATTATTTTTTGCTCGCTTCGCTCACAAAAAAAATCAAAAATTAGCGGTCGTATTTGGGATTTTCAAAAATTTCAGAATAATGTATAATTTGATTGAATGCAAAAAATAAAAAAGAAATAAAAAAGAAAATGCAAACAAAAAATGCAACACAAAATGAAAACACAACCTGAAAACACAAAATGAAAACACAAAAACAAATGTAAAAACACAAAATGCAAAAACAAATATTTGAAAAAAATCAAATGTTTTTTCTCATAATAATTCCGGTTCCGGATTTCAAATTTGAGGGATCCGTTTTGGGGAAGAAATTTTCAATTTCAGCAATGATTTCAAACCCTTCTTTTTGATACATGGAAAAAGCGTTTTTCCAATCGCGGTTGACCAATAAAACCGCGCTTTTTATTTGGTATTCTTTTTGAACGGTTTTCAGCAGCGTTAAAAACAATTTTTTCCCGATTTTTTCCCCGCGGATATTCGGGTTAACCGCAATCGATGAGATGTAAAGTTCATTGCCGTTTTTTTGATGCGTTTTTTGAATCGAATGATTCAAATCAAAATTTGAAATCGGAAGATTTGATGAATAATTCCAAAGCTCGGAAGAGATGTAGCCGACAATCTCGCCGCCGATGACGGCGACTAAAAATCCGTCTTGAAAAACATCCATGCGGTCTTCAAAAACATTCCGGGATTCGATGATTTCGGAATGAAAAGAAAGGCGCTCTATTTCCATAATGTCAGAAATGTCTCCCTTATTGGCTTTTCGAATTATAACCGATGAATTGTCCATGCCGGAAAAATAGTGCCGGAACTTAATAAATGTTGAGGAAAATAAAAAGCATTTATTCGAAAATAAAATGAAATCCCCGGTCTCTTTTTATTGATATTTTGGTAAATAAAATAAAACGATACATGAGCAGCGGGCCTTAATTAAAAATAATAAAAGAATAAAAACGGTAAAACGAAAACAGCAAAAAAAATGGTAAAAACAAAAATGGTAAAAACAAAAATGGTAAAAAAAATAAAAGAAGAACAGGTAAACTGTTTTTCCTTTATTAAACAAAGTTTATTCCAATGTCGGAATCGCCAGCAACAAGCTTCTTCTTGTGATGATGCCGATGAGTTTTTCGCTGTCGTCCAAAATCGGGACGATACCGATGTTTTTGTGAACGATCAAACTGACGATTTCTTCCGCCGGCGTTGAAGGTTTGGCAGTCAACGGATTTCGTGACATCACGTCGGCGACAAGAAGATTTTTAATTTGCGCTTCTTGGCGGTTGTCCGGAACGTGGTCTTTGAATTCCTGAAGAGCCTTTGCGACGTCGCGCTCGGAAATAACGCCGACCAATTTTCCGTTTTCCATGACCGGAATTCTTCCGATGTTGTTTTCAAGCATCAAATAACGCGCGTGAACCAAACGTTCGCTGGAATTGATGGAAATAATCGTTTTGTCAAACATAACGTCTTTGGCTTGGCCGATAAAATCATAGGCGCCGATCAATTCGTTGGGGGTAATCCAACCGAGGACTTCTTTTTCATCTTCCGAAACCAAAAGAACGCCGCCTTTCTCCTTCAAGATTTTTGCGGCAAGCTCGAATTTTGTGGTCGGCTTGACAAACGTATAATTTTCAGTCACCGCCGTGACCACGGGAAGAGAGGAGGCCGGCTTTGTCCTTTTTTTCGTTCCAAGCTCCTTGGCAAGACCGCGCATCGTCAAAATACCCGTAACTTCTCCGCCGTGCGTTACCAAAAGGCGGCGCGTATTTTTCTTTTCCATAATACTGAGCGCGTTTGAAATCTTTGCCGATTTATCAATTGTCGACGGAGCGACCATGATGTCGTTAACCTGCATAATATTTTTCACCCTTGTGATTGATTGATTTTTAGGTTAATTTACATTTTAATCATTGAACCCTCATTTGTAAAAAGTTTGCAAATGAAAAGATTCAACAATAAGTTTGAAAATATAAAAATACAAAAAGTGAGATATACATAAAAATATAAATGCCGGATGAATACCGGGTATCTTTATATAACGCTCTATTTTGTATTTTTGTTGGATGGTTATGATTTAGGATTCAAAACTTTGTTTTGAATATCGATTCAAGCTCTCATTTTTGATATTTTTCTGCCAACCAGTTCAAAATATCATTTTTAGAAATCATGCCGATGACTTTCCCGTTTTTCGTAACCGGGAGAGAGTAAACGTTGTTGTCGATGATTTTTTTAGCCGCGCTTGCGAGGGATTCGCCGGCGTCTGCAACAACGATGTTCGTCATAATATCTTCCGCGATAAACGGGATATCTAATGCATATCGAGCCGCCTTTGAAGATGATTTTTTGGAGCCGCGAATACTTCTTTTGCCGTCATTGCCAATCAACTCGTTTGCGGAAAGGTCTTTGATTGAAACGATACCCACCGCTTTTTCATTGTTGTCCATGACAACCACTTTTTGAACGGCGTTTTTTTCCATTTCATCAATCACGTGATTTAACGTATGATTCGTGTTGACGACAACCGCTTTTCCGGTCATGGAATCTCTGACCAAATCGGAAACGGCGTTTTCCGATGCGAAACGAATCAAATCCGTTTTTGAAACGATACCGAGGATTTCTTTTTCAAAAATCGGGATGTGATCGATTCCTTTTTCAACCATTAATTTAGCTGCTTCGGACACGGAAGCGTTGGGAGAAAGCGTCACGACGTCTGTTGTCATAACGGATTTGATTGGGATTTGATCAATCGGTCTGCGTTTCCAAGCCGCTTCTTCTTCAAAAAGCTTCATGTTCAAGTCGGATTTTGTAAAAATGCCCAAAATCATTGGGTCATCAACAATTAAAATCGAACCGACTTTGTGTTTCATCATAAGATTTCGCGCATATGCAACCGTTTCGTCAGGTTCAACAATATAAACCGGCGAACTCATGATATTTTTCATTTTCATGGATTTCCTCCTCTGCGACTTGACTTTGGAAAAATTATATCTGATTTTCCTTTCTGTTTTTGGTTTATTTATTTGTTTTATTTCAGCCGTAATTTTATCCGATTTAAATGAATAAAACTGCAAAACGATAGAGGATAGCTGTGGCTCATTCATTTAAAAATAACGGCAAAAATAATCAGATTCCGGTCATTTTTAAACATTTCAACAATCACCGCAAATGCGTTTTAAACCTTCAATTTTAATTTTATTGACGGTTTGGCAATCGAACGCTTTGTCGGAATCAAAGATATCTTCGAACAAAAATGAAATGTCGGGCTTTAGAATCATTTTTTCCCCCAAAAATTTAATTTCCGGATACTTTAAAATAGGCTTCTACATGGTTAAATATTTTGCTCTATACACATGAACGATAATGATAAATATTAATAAGAGGGGGGAAATAAAAACAAAATCGTTATTATAAATAAAACATATATAGAAACACCCCCTTTGTTTCCGATGGAAAAGAGCATCGAAAAGAAATTCGACCGATTGAATCCGCCGCGCCTAAACAGCGAAAGCGTCCCGCATATTTCAAAAACGAAAAATAAAAAGCCGCCGTTTTCGATTGAGAAAAAAAATCAATAAACGGATTATAATAAAAAACATGATAATGAAACAAAATATAAAAACATAACATAAAAAATATGATAAAGCAAAATAGAAATGATTTTAAAATCGACTCAAAGGCCGACTTAAAATCAAATATCAAACTCTTTTAAATTTTAAAATTTACAAAATGACAATTCTTGTTCGGTTTCCCGCGCTGAGTTCGATTTCCTCGTTCATCCCGAATTTGGAAAACGCATCGCTGATGCGAACCGTCATGCCGATTTGGATGTTGTTGACAAGATCCGCGTGCTCGCCCCAAAGAGAAACTCTGATTTTGCCGGAATCGTCTTCCAATTCAATATTTGAAACCGTGTTTTGCGTGCCGTCGTCTCGTTCAAATTCCCGGAACTCTCCGATTTCAATAACGCGACCTTGAACGGAATAGGACTTTCCGGGAAGAATGTCATTGATGTTATCGAATTTTTCCTGATACACCATTTCCTTTTCCGACGCGACCACATTTCCGCGTGAACCGACATTGAGCTCAACCGATTGGCTGAAATTGTTCATTCTGGAATACGCATTTAAAACATCAACGGATTCCCCGAAATCAAATTCGTCCAAATGGACGGTTTTTTCATCCCAAAGGCTGACACGAACTTTTCCGGTGTCGTCGCCGATTGTAAATGTGCCGATCGTTCCTTCGCTGCCGTCTTTTCGGCTGAATGTGCGCACATCGGAAATATCTAAAATGACGCCGGATAAGTTAATCCCGTTCATTCCGTCAGCGATTTCATTGATTTTTAAGAATTTTTGTTCGTATTCGACTTCCGTGTCTAAAACGTCAACGGCGCTTGAATGGCTGAGAGATATTTCCACTTTTTGAGAAAAATTATTGATTTTGGAATAAGCGTTTTGAATTTTAACGGAAGCGCCGATGTCTAATTCATCAACGAGAGACGCTTTGTCATCCCATAAACTGACACGAATGGTTCCGGTGGAATCGCCGATTGTCATATTTGAAACACGGCCTTCTCCGCCGTCTTTTCGGCTGAACGTTTTTACTTGCCCGAGGTCCAAAACTTTACCGAGAACGGTGATATCATTCATTCCGTCTTTGATTTCATCAATTTTTCGAATCGGGATTTCATATTCCACTTCTTCTTCGGAAAGCGCGAAAATGCCGTTGTTACCGACATGGACTTCCGCGCCGTTTAACCCTCGTTTTGTGTATCCGGACACGTTGACGCTGCATCCCGGTTTGATTTCACCGCTTTCAATGGCGTCGACTTTAGAATCCCAAACGGAAATGCGGATTTTACCGGTCGGATCGCCGGCCATCACCGTTGCCACGCGACCGATTGTTCCGTCCGCCCGGTTGAATTCGCGCGGGTCATAAATCGTTAAAACTTTTCCGACAAAAGAAATGTTTCCGCTGTTTTCGTCAATGGAATCGATTGTCACGATTTCTCTTTCCGTTGCGGAAACGCCGAGGTCGCTCAAAACCAAGCGCGCGCACATTTCATCATCGCAAAGTCCGCCAAGAGCCTCTTTTCGTTCGTTGACTTTTTCGATAAAATCATCGTAGCTGATTAAATTTTTGACTTTTTCATAAATTTCTTGTAATTCTGCCATATTTTTACCTGATTTTTTGTTAAGATATTTGAATCTGACAAAGCGTTGACAAGTTCAAGAGTCTGATAAACCAAAAAAAGATGTCTTAAAAAGCTGAGTGAAGAGTACACGGACACGAATGATTTAAAAAACAATTGAGAGACAATGAATTGTTGTAATAATGTAAAAACTGATTATATGGAGTACTTTGTTTTCCTATTTTTACTTTTCTGTTTTTCTTTTCAAAACGGGATTTAAAATAATTAAAGATTGAAAAATAATATATTTTATTTTGTAAGTGAAACTTTATTTATATTAAAATGTCTTTTATTCTTCATGATTCGAAGGTGCGAAGAGCATGGTTGTTTTCGGGGCGAATTTTGTCCGGACTGCGATCAAGAAGGACAATTTATTTTAGACGAAGAGCGTGAAGATCGACTGGGACGCTTTATCGCAGGCGCTTTAAGACATTTTCCTGAAAAGCTCGGACTTTCCATGTACGAAGACGGTTGGGTCAGCGTTAACGCGTTGACGGCGGCCGCTGCTCGAAAATACAAATGGCCGAAAAAGTTTCATATTTACGCTCTTGTGGAATCCGATGAAAAAGGACGATATGAAATTTCCGGCGGCAAAATCAGAGCCGTTTACGGGCATTCCATCGGCGTCGTTTTGGATTACCCGATTTTTAACGGGAACTTTGCCTATTTCGGCATCGCCCCCGAAGAGGTTGATTTGATATTGGAAGAAGGGATTTTACCGACCAAACAAAGATATTTGCATTTGAGCAGCACCCTTGAAAAAGCAATCGAAGTCGCGCTGGTTCACATGGAATCCCCCTCCATTTTTAAAATTGACGCCGCCGCCGCAATCGATGACGGCATAAACATCATGGTCGCCAACGAGGATATTTTATTAACGGATGAAATCCCGCCGGAATATATTATAGAAATTTATGAATAACGACTAAATCAAAATTTAAATTCATAAGTTTCATTTCCTGTTTTTCGTTTTTTATTTTTACTTTTCGTTTTTACTTTTATTTTTATTTTTCAAACGTGAGTCGTTTCATTTTTTGTTTTAAAAAATGCGGGTGTTTTCGCTGTTTGCGCGGCGCGTTTTTTGATGTCGCCGGTTGATTCCTCGGTTTTTATTTTTTTCAAAGTTTGCGATTTGTATTGCGGTTTGCACTTACATTAGCGTTATTCGACTCCGGTGTTGCTGCAATAATTTGGCTCCGTTTTTACTGCAAATTCAGCTCCTCTGTTGCTGCAAATTCGACTCCGGTGTTGCTACAAATTCGACTCCGGTGTTGCTGCAAATTCGACTCCGGTGTTGCTGCAAATTCGACTCCGGTGTTGCTGCAAATTCGACTCCGGTGTTGCTGCAAATTCGGCTCCGGTGTTGCTACAATAATTCGACTCCGGAGTTGCTACAATAATTCGGCTCCGGTTTTACTGCAATAATTCGGCTAAGGTGTTGCTGCAATAATTTGGCTCCGTTTTTACTGCAAATTCAGCTCCTCTGTTGCTGCAAATTCGACTCCGGTGTTGCTGCAAATTCGGCTCAAATGTTGCTACAAATTCGGTTCCGGTCTTGTTACAATAATTCGGCTACGGTGTTGCTACAAATTCAGCTCAGGTGTTGTTGCAATAGTTTGGTTCCGGTCTGCTGTGAGTTTGACTCAGATTGCCCCATTTTATTTGGCTCCGGTTTCATTCTAATTATTCAACTGGCATTTGCGCTTACACTTACATTTGTGTTTGCATTTGCACTTGCATTTGCGTTTGCATTTGCACTTGCATTTGCGTTTGCATTTGTACCTGCATTTGTGCTTGCATTTGCATTTGTGTTTGCATTTGCACTTGCGTTTGCATTTGCACTTGCGTTTGTATTTGCACTTGCGTTTGCATTTGCGTTTGCATTTGTACCTGCATTTGTACCTGCATTTGTGTTTGCATTTGCATTTGTGCTTGCATTTGCATTTGTGTTTGCATTTGCATTTGTGCTTGCATTTGCATTTGTGTTTGCATTTGCACTTGCGTTTGCATTTGCACTTGCGTTTACGTTTATTTTTTTGTTTTAGGTTTACATTTGTGACTTATATCAATAAAAATACATATTTTAATTTTAGTTTAAACTTTAAGAATTGATTTATAATTTTGAAGTTTTATTGAAAAATATTGGTCAATATTTTCAGATCTCACCACAAAACTTATTAAATCAAAATATTGTTTATTTGTTTGTTTGTTTTTCAAACAAATTTTTCAATCCTTTTATTTTAATGAGTGTGATTGAAAAATGAAATTCCGTTTGAAAACACAAACCATGGTATGTCATTGATTGGGTACGTCATTGATCGGAAAACCGAATCAAAATAAGTCATACGATGAATGAAGCGGTTTAAAACCGCAATCACCTTCAATTATTCAAATAAAGAGTGTAAAAAATCTTTAAGATAAATTAAAAAATTATCGATTAACTCAAAATAATAAATTGCAGAACAAATCTGCAAACTTGGTTTAAAATCATTAAAAACAGGTGACAGCGTTATCGGAAAATAACAGACGCGTTTTTAACCTGATTCTTCGCATGGATGAAAAATACCGTTACAGATTATTATAAAAATATGAAATATAACAAAATAATTTGAACGATAAAATTGTCCTAAATTAAATGCGCTTTGCAAAGATTGCATACCATTGCAATCCCTTTCAATTTCATTCGTTAAAAAGAATGAAAACGGCTAAAATGCCGACAAAAATATCAAAATACAAAATACAATTCTAATAAAAATGTAAATAAATGTAAAAAATAAAAAATTACATGGATTGAAATGTATTTACAGCTTGAAAACATAATTTGAAAAAAAGAGGACTGTCTGAATTTTTCAAAATGTTGAAACACGACCAAAAAATTACAACAACAAACAACTCCCAACAAATCTTAACAAATCTTATATCAATTCCATATCAAACATCATATCAAATCGCACATCAATTTCACATCACTCTCATATCAAAAATCCGAATTAAATCAAAAATTCAAATGAATTGCAAAAGTTTTTCAAGAGATGAAAAATTGCATTTTGAATCCGTTTTATTTTGCTGCCGACAGCAACTTAGCAACGTATTATAACTTTGTTTTAAGTTCAATTCGGATATGATTGTAAATCAAAACAACGTATAAACAGCGTTTTTGATGAGGATTGACATTTGTTTGATATTTGTCTGATAATTATTTAATAAATGTTTGACGATTTGAAATTTCGGTTTGGAAGTTGTTTTGTTTGACACGGCTTTCCTTTGCCCGCACCCGTATAAAACATAATTTGCGGCAAGAAGCAATTTTTTTGGCGACGGCTGTTAACGGTGCTTTTGTTTATTTTTAGTTGACATTCCCGATTGAAATGAATGCAACGACTGATTTTGAATCTTTTTTGCGGACTGTTTTCCTTTTTGAGTTTTTGGATCCGAACAGGAGACAAAAATCATGCAAAATGAAGATACAACAAAATATATTATTAAAACAAAAATTACAGCCGACGGCGTTATTGAACGACCGGATATTGTCGGCGCCATTTTCGGACAAACCGAAGGTCTTCTCGGAACCGACTTAGATTTGCGCGAGCTTCAAAAAACCGGTCGAATCGGCCGAATCGAAGTGATGGTAACGACCAAAGGCGGCAAAACGCGCGGAAACATTTTCATCCCGTCCAGTTTGGACAAAGTCAAAACGTCCGTTTTGGCGGCCTCTCTTGAAACCATCGACCGTGTCGGCCCCTGTGTCGCCAATATCGAAGTCAACAAAATCGAAGATGTTCGCGCGTCCAAGCGTGTCAACATTGTCGAGCGTGCCAAAGACATTTACAAAACGATGTTTGACGACGATTTGTTGGAAGCGCAAGAAATTACGGAAGCCATCCGGGAATCCGTTCGCGTGGAAGGCATCGCCTCATACGGTAAAAACAAATTGCCGGCCGGTCCGGAATATAATTCCAACGACATCATCGTCGTGGAAGGCCGCGCCGATATTTTAACGCTTCTCAAATACGGCATTAAAAACACGATCAGCGTCGGCGGCACGAATATTCCGCCGGAAGTCGTTGAATTGTTAAAGGGCAAAAAAGTCACTGTTTTTACGGACGGAGACCGCGGCGGCGAGTTGATTATTCGAGAATTAATGCAAGTTGCCGACGTGGAATACATCGCGCGCCCGGCGGACGGAAAAGCCGTTGAGGATATGATTCAAAAAGAAATCGTTTTAGCGCTTCGCCGAAAAATGACAACGGATCAATATATTGAAAAACACGGAATTGTTTTGCCGGCCGGAAGAAAACATTCTGAAATGAAACACGGCACCTTAAAATCTGATGAAAGAAACGTTTCAAAAAGAACCGCAAGCCTTCGAAAAACTGTTGCGAATACACCTTTTGAAGAAGAGACTCCGATCAGAAGAAGCCGAATCGAACGTTTGCCCGACAAACCGGAAAGAATCGAACGGCGAGAATCAGAACCGTATGAAACCGTCAAAAAAGAAGAACGCCCGATTCGACAACTCCGCGCCAGATCTCTCAAACCAAAAATCGAAGAAGACGATTCCGTTCGATTCATAGATTCCGATTCGGATATTTCCTATGAAACAGAAAATGAAAACAAAAGATCAAGAACCGGACGAACGATGAACGAACGCTCACCGAGAGAAAGAGAATATCAAACAAACGAACGAGCGCCGAGAGAAAGAGAATATCAAACAAACGAACGAGCGCCGAGAGAAAGAGAATATCAAACAAACGAACGAGCGCCGAGAGAAAGAGAATATCAAACAAACGAACGAGCGCCGAGAGAAAGAGAATATCAAACAAACGAACGCTCACCGAGAGAAAGAGAATATCAAACAAACGAACGCTCACCGAGAGAGTATCAAGCAAACGAGCGGACGCCGAGAGAAAGAGGATATCAAACGAACGAACGAGCGCCGAGAGAATATCAAACGAGCGAACGCTCACCGAGAGAGTATCAAACGAACGAACGCTCACCGAGAGAGTATCAAGCAAACGAGCGGACGCCGAGAGAAAGAGGATATCAAACGAACGAACGTCCGGCAGAAATAAACGGGCGTCAAACGCGTGTTTCTTTTGACTCCGATTCCTCAAAAAGATCTCTGAAAAATGATGAAAGAAATGATTTTATAAAAAGTCGGGATGAGAAATTTTCAAGAGAAAAGCCGGCGGAGAAAAAATCAGCTATTCCGGCGCCGTTTGATAAAGAAATGGCATCTTTGGCCGGCACCTTTTCATCTAAAGTGTTGGATGAAAAAAATAATATCATTTCGGAAATGCCTGTTCGAGAATTGGCGGACGCTTTAAAATCCGGAATCGTGAATGCGAAATCCGTTGTGTTTGACGGAACAATCACACAAAGAATTGTGGATATCGCAGCCGACCAGGGTGTTCAAAATTTAATCGGTTTAAAAACCGGCAATGTCGTTAAAATGCCGGCGAATATGAAAATTTTCGCCCAAAATTAAACAAAGATAAAAACATAAAAAACGAAACCGAAACATTTCAAAAAGAAGTCAAGCTGTTATCAATTCGATAACAGCTTTATTTTTAAAAACGAAAAAAATTAAATTTAATAAAAAAATAATTCCTTTGAAAATCAAAATCAAGCGGTATTAAACGAACCGAAAATTACCGCCGGAATCAAATGTATGGCGGATACTCCTTTTTTCGGGGTTTAATTTCTTGATATCGGTCTTCATACCAAACTTTCGATTTTTCAATATCTTTTGACCTATAATCATCCGTTCTTGTTTTTAGTTGTTCTTCGGATTTTGAAAAAATATTTTGCCCGGCTTCGTGTTGTTTGATTCTGTCTCCGGTTTCGAATTGTCCGATTCCGAGTTGTCCGGCTTCGTGTTGTTTGATTCTGTCTCCGGTTTCGAATTGTCCGATTCCGAGTTGTCCGGCTTCGTGTTGTTTGATTCTGTCTCCGGTTTCGAATTGTCCGATTCCGAGTTGTCCGGCTTCGTGTTGTTTGACTCTGTCTCCGGTTCCGAGTTGTCCGGTTCCGTGTCGTTCATTTTGAGTTCCTTTAAAATCGAATTCTTTTTTAAACTCTTGTTTTCCAAAAGCGGCATCCTTTTTTGATTTTGATGGGGCTTTTCCGATTTCTTCAAAAATTAACTTGGAATCGGAGTTTTGTGACCGATTTTGATTGTGAACAAAGTTTTGAACAAAATTTTGAATGGATTTTTGAAAATTAAAATCACCGGAAGCCGATTTTAAATTTTCCCGCCGTTTGTTCGGGAGCTCTTCATATTGAATTCGAGAATTAAGAGAAACGTTGCTTTCTTGTCTGTGGGGTATGTTTGTTTGAGGCGCACTCTCTTGTCCGCGGGGCATGTTTGTTTGAGGCGCACTCTCTTGTCCGCGGGGCATGTTTGTTTGAGGCGCACTCTCTTGCGTATTTGATTTTGATTGGGTTTCGGCTTCTTCTTTGCCGGTTTTTTTTGTCGGTTGCGGTTCAAATGTCGGCCAGGCAAACGTTTTATCGGCTTTTGTCTGTGAATTTGAATGACCCGGCTTTTTGTTTGTCTGCGGTGTTTGTTTTTGCCGTTCCGGCGCCTCTTCTTCAGAATTTTCGATTAAAGAAGCGAACGCGTTTTCGTCCGTTTTATTTGCCGGCGGCAAAGAATGTTCGCCGACGACAATCGTTCCAAAAGGCGTTTCAACCGTTTGTAAAACGGCGTTGTTTGAAAAAGGGCGCTCGACTTCTCCCATGATTTCAACTTCTTCCGTTTCGTCTGCGGGAACATTAACCGGTTCTTGGGGTTTTTTCAAAGAAGGCAAAAAGGATAAAGGCTCAGATTTTTTATCGGATTGTTCAAGGATTTCAACATTTAAAGATTCATCAAAATCCGTTGATTTTTCAACAGCGGTCTCGTGTTTAAGGGGAGACGGTTCCACTTGAAACAGGGGGGTTGATGACGAATATGAATCTGACTCGCGCACGGTGTTGTTTTCGATACCAATATGATTACAGTCGGCAATATTTTCTTCATCGAAACTTTTGTTTTTAAAATCTTCTTCTTTTGAAATGTCGGATTCGGCCTTTAAAGCGGGACCAATGTCCCCGTCGATAATAATTTCGGAGTCTTTGTTTTCCAAATCATTTTCCGAATCTTTGAATTCGTCCTCTATTTCGGCAACCGTATCCGCTCTGACGGTGACTTTTGTAATGGTTCCGATTTTTTTAATTTCGGCTTTCCCGATAACTTGAAGAGTGCTGCCGTTTGCGTAGCCGACCAGACATTCCGGCATAACGGTAATAGCGCTTTTGGATTCGACGAAACGAACGGCCGAGTTTTGTAAAAGAATCACATCGGATTCGGCGATGAGACTTCCTTTAATTTTTGAAAACGAGCCCACAACCACTTGGTTCGCTTTTAAGTCGCCTTCGACAACACACCCTTTGCCAAATTGGACGTTGCCGTCCGCTTTAATGTTTTTCCAAAAGCGGCATCCTGGACCGACGATGATGTTGCCGTTGACAGAGATATTTTGATCCACGACGGAATTTTTCGGAATGATATAAGTGTTTGATGGCGCATGAAAACGAATATTTTTGGAAGAAATCATACAATTGAAAAACACTTACAAATATTTAAAACATATTAAAAAAAAGAAGCAAGAAGATAAAAATAAAACCGTTAAAGATGTGTTTTAATCTTCCAGCGTTTTGGATAATTCGACGTACCAGAGCGCGTTTTGGATGGTTGTCTGAACTTCTTCTTCGGTCACTTCTCGAACGACTTTTCCGGGAACCCCTAAAACCAAGCTGCGCGGCGGGATTATTTTTCCGGAAGGAACCAGAGCGTTTGCGCCGACAATACTGCCTTCCCCGATAACGGCGCCGTCTAAGAGGGTTGAATTCATGCCGATTGTCACGTTGTCCTCAATAATAGCGCCGTGAATCACCGCGCAATGACCGATTGTCACGTTTTTGCCGATAATCGTCGGTTGATTGATGTTGCTGTGAAGAACGCAATTGTCTTGAATATTGCTGTTCTCCCCGATTCTCATCGGACCCGCGTCCGCGCGAATAACGGCGCCGTACCAAACATTTGTGTTTTTCGCAAATTCCGCGTCCCCGACGATTGTGACATTTTTAGCTTTTCTTAACATAGTTGACCCCGCATTTTAAACTGTTTTTAAAAAAAAGAAATCAAAAAAATCAAAGAAATTAAGGATAGTAAGAATATAAAAACAGGAATTAAACCTGATATCCCGCATCCGCGACCGCTTTTTTGAAAACGTCCGGTTGAACCTGAAACTCATCATATTCAACGGTTGCTTCTCCTTTTGTTAAATCGACCGCTGCTTTTTTGACACCGTTCACATTCATAATGGCCTCTTGAACTCTTCTTTGACAATGGCCGCATGTCATGCCGCCGACTTTGAATGTAATTTGCTGCATTTTTTCACCTGTGATTTTTAATTTTTACATAATTTTTACAAATAATTAATGTTTTTCAATTTGCGCTTCGAATATATAAAATAAGCTAAAGAACACAATGAAAATGAAATTAAAGCAGGAATTTAGGAAAAGTTGAAACAGACATTAGGACAGAATTTGAACCGGACTTTAGCCCGGAATTTGAACAGAATTTAGAGCGGAATTTGAATCGGACTTAGGGCAGAATTTGAACCGGACTTTAAGACGGAATTTGAATCAAGTTTTAGGACGGAATTTGAACAAAATTTAGGACGGAATTTGAACAGATTGTAGAGTAGGCTTTGAACAGATTGTAGGGTAGCTTTGGGCAGATTGTAGGGTAGGCTTTGAACAGATTGTAGGGTAGGCTTTGGGCAGATTGTAGGGTAGGCTTTGGGCAGATTGTAGGGTAGGCTTTGAACAGATTATAGGGTAGGCTTTGGGCAGATTGTAGGGTAGGCTTTGGGCAGATTGTAGGGTAGGCTTTGAACAGATTGTAGAGTAGGCTTTGAACAGATTGTAGGGTAGGCTTTGGGCAGATTGTAGGGTAGGCTTTGGGCAGATTGTAGGGCAGACTTAGAATGAATCTAAAGGAAGACCTGCGGATGTCGGACAAAAGTTTTAGAAAAAATTTAAGCAGATATCGGGGGAGATTTGAAGCGCGTTGTTCATACCCCGATACCTGCCATTTGAATCAAAACATGGCGTTTTATTTTTTATTTCGCGCGGCTATGAAAATCACGGCCGCTGCGCCGACTGCCAAAAAGACAAGCGCTAAGAGGACAAAGGCCAAAATCCCGAGGGAGACCGGAAGATTCCCGCTTTTTTGATTCTTTTTCATGGCGTCGGCTGTTATTTTTTGAACCTTTTCGTCCCAATCGGCCAGCTCGGCTTTTGTGTCAAATGTCGTTAAAGTGCCTTGACCGGAACCGTCGATGCGATACATCTCTCCGCCGCCGACCATGACGGAAT
>JAVESN010000052.1:0-11653 GCA_034006575.1 Methanimicrococcus sp. | reverse complement strand
CGTACTGATATTATGATTATTACAAAAGCCAAACCGTTTGAAGAAATTCTGCCCTACGTTGCCGGCAAGAAAGGAATATTCGTCGTCGGTTGCAACGTTTGCGCAGCAAAAATGAAAACCGGCGGGGAGCCGGAAGTTTTGAGCCTGGTCGACCGTTTGACTCAAGAAGGATATCCCGTATTGGGATGGACTTTACCGACCGCGGCTTGCAGCGTTCGATCTTTTGAGCATTTGGCTTCTAAAAATGAAAAAATAAGAGACGCGGACTGTATTTTAGTCATGGGCTGCGGCAGCGGAACCGCCGTCATTTCTTCTCTGACAAACGTTCTCGTCACAGGCACAAACGAAACCCTGTCTCTTGGAGGCTGTTTGGCCACAACCCCCGCGGAGCGTCTTTGCCTCATGTGCGGCGAATGCAATGTCGGAGATTTCAGCGGCATTTGCCCAAACACGCGCTGCCCCAAATCTCAAATGAACGGACCGTGCGGCGGCTCAAAAAACGGCAAATGCGAAGTCAATCACGAAGAAGATTGCGTTTGGTATCTGATTGAGAAAAAAATGGACTCTCTTCAACTGATGTCCACCCTTCAAACAGTACAAATGCCGAAAAATCATAAAATTTAATTACAATATCCGGTCACAAAATCTGATATCTTAAATTCACACTTTTCAATTTTATCGCAACACAATTCATCTAAAATCTTCCTCAAGGAAGATTCCGGGAGTCGGGTATGTTTGTTCAAAATACATTTAAGGAAAAATTGAAGTCCTCTCAATTTTTAATTACCGGAGAAGTTTCTCCTCCCAAAGGCATTGATTATTTACCGGCAATTGAAAATATGAAAAAAATTCAAAGTTTTACAGATGCCGTTAACGTGACCGATAATCAATGCGCAACGCTTCATATGTCTTCTTTGGCTTTTTCTCGCCTTCTTCTTGAAAACGGCTGTAAAGAACCGATTATGCAAATGACTTGTCGTGATCGAAACCGAATCGGCCTTCAAGCCGACCTTTTGGGCGCGGCGGCTTTGGGGATTCCGAATCTTTTAGTCATGAGCGGCGACCATCCCAAATGCGGCGACCATCCTTTCGCAAAAGCCGTTTATGATTTGGATTCCGTTCAACTTTTAAAAACGATTCAAAACCTCAAAAACGGTTCGGACCTTTCGGGAAATCCGCTTTCATCCGCGCCTGACTTTTGCGTCGGCGTCGTCTCCAATGCCGACCCGAATGAGCGCTTACAAATATTAAAACTGGAAAAAAAATTATCCTTTGATGTTGATTTCATTCAAACGCAGGCGATTTTTGACATTGAAAAATTCAAAGAATTCATCGAAACGGCAAACGTGACGGTTCCGGTTATTGCCGGCATCATTCCGATTCGTTCCGTTCAAATGGTGAAATACATGGACAGCGTCATTCCCGGAATTTCAATCCCGAAAGAGATTCAAGAGCGTATCGAATCCTCCGAAAATCCCGTCGCGGAAGGAATGGAGATTGCTTCGGAATTGATTCAAAAATTAAAACCCTTCTGCCGCGGCATTCATATGATGCCGGTCGGAGCGCACAATTATACCGAAGAAATTCTTAAAAAAGCAAACGTTCTTTAAGTTTATTGTTTTTAATTTTATTTCATATTCTTTTTCATTTTTATCAAGGTTTTTTTATGTCCTTACATTCTCAAAACTCTAAACCGCTTGAACTTTTCGGGTTGAAAAGTGATTTAATTCGTCCCGGAGACGACATTTTTTCTCACATCAAAAAAGCGCTTCAAAACGCGTCGCTTGAAGTTTTGGAAAACGATATTTTGGTTATTGCGGAATCCGCGCTGGCAACTTCTGAAAATCAAATCGTTTGTTTGTCTGAAATTCAACCGAGCCCCCAAGCTTTGGAATTTGAACGATTGTATCAAATCGATTCTCGGGAAGCCGAACTCGTGATTCGCGAAGCGGATACGATTTTTGGCGGGGTTTTCGGGGTTTTGCTGACGTTAAAAGACGGTTTGCTTTGTCCGAACGCCGGGATTGACAATTCCAACGCGCCCCGAGACTGTGTTGTTTTGTATCCGAAAAATCCGACAAAAAGCGCGCAAGACATCGCCGCTTTCATTTTTGAAGAATTCGGTGTTCACGTCGGCGTGATTATCGCTGACAGCCGAACGCAGCCGCTTCGATTGGGCTGCACCGGTGTTGCCATCGGCGCGGCCGGTTTTTTAGCAACCGTTGACAAACGCGGCGAGACGGATTTGTTCGGAAAAACTCTCTCTGTAACTCGAATCGCCGTTGCCGATAACTTAGCGTCGGCAGCAGAAGCCGTCATGGGCGAAAGTGACGAAAGCACGCCTTTTGTTTTGATTCGAAACGCTAAAGCCGTTTTTGACCCGGACGCTTCCGGCATTGTCACGATTTCTCCGGAAGAGTGCATGTATTGGGGCGTTTTAAAAAAAGGCGCCGAAAAATAAATTTTCAAGGACTGTTTAAAGCAAACTGTTATTTAGTTGGTTGATGTTTTTGCCTTGTTGTTTTTTTATATTAAAAGAAGGTGATATTTATGAGTTTAGAAATCATTGACTTTACCGCGGCTTGGTGCGGTCCCTGCAGAATGCAAAAGCCGATTATTGAAGAACTAGAAGTGAAATACAAAGACAAAGTCAAATTCAGTGTCGTTGACGTTGACGAAAACCAAGATCTTGCCCGTCAATATTCCGTTCACGCCATTCCGACAATCGCGGTTTTGTTAGACGGCAAATTGGTCAGCAGCTTTGTCGGCTTGACCTCAAAGGAAAAGTTAGAAACGGAAATCGGAAAATATCTCTGATTTTATTTATTTTATTTATTTCTTTTGATTATTTCTTTTGTTTATTTCTTTTATTTTTTTATTTTTCGCCGTTCATTCTATTTTTGGTTTTTTTGATTAACGAAAAGAAGCGGCAAATTCAATAAATCGGCGCGCTTAAACAGCGAAAACAGGGTTCGGTTTTTAAAATATTTAATGAAAAAACGATTGGCATTTTTATTGATTTTTTGTGGCGAGGACAGCCGGCAGAAACACGTTCGACGGCAGTCGTGACCACGTTCGCGAAGCGAACGGCTGTATTTAAAAATAGATGCCAAGGGTCAAACGCTGACAGCTGACCAAATATGCAAACGCAAACAGAAACCAAACCTTCAAACGCAACCGACAGCCAAAAACTGCAAACGAAAACGCAAACGCCAACCAAAATTGATGCAATAAAAAGCGTCGCGCCCAAACAGCGAAACCGGGATATAATTTTCAAAAATTTAAAAAACGAAAAAACAGACAGCTATAAAAAAAATCAATATGAAAAACAGATCGCAATTTGTTATTTGATATTTTTTGGTTAAATCCGTAAATTTCCGATTTTTTGCTCGCTTCGCTCACAGAAAAATCGAAAATTAACGGTCGTTTTTGGGATTTTCAAAGACATCTAAAAAATGAAAATTGAAATTAGATGTATAAAATAAAAACAAAAAAATAACAAATAAATAAAAAAAGAATTGAAAGAATGACTTTAATTGAAAAATAAAACTCAAATTTGGATTTATTGCATTTTGTATCTCAAAATCGCCGCGATTCCGCCGAGCGAATTCAATTTTTGTCCCGGTTCAAACTCCGTGCTGAAAACGATAATTTTTCCCTGGCCGGCTTCGGCGTCTTTCATCATTTTTTCAATGGAGAGCTCGGACGCGTTCTCTGCGTTTTCCCGCTCCACTCTCAATTTCTCATCGGCGACGAGAAGCGTTTCAACAGCGCCGAAATCAATCGCGTTTTTCACTTCGTTTGGCCCGTAGGCGGCTTTTCCGTCAATGGCGATTTCTTTTAAAAGATCGTCCATCATCGCGGCTTCTCTTGACAGCCGGGATTCCTGCATGATTTTATCAATGGAGCCTTTCTTTAAAACCTCCAAAAAGCCGGAAATCCCGATCATCGTGCTGTCTTCAACCGCCGTTTTTGAAGCGATTTCCGGATACGCCTTTTTGAAATAATTCATAAAATCGTCTTTCGTAAAACCCGGTCCGCAAACAATAACCGCCGCCGTTTCATCATAAACGAAATTCAACTGGTCGGCTATTTCTTTAAAAAACACATCTCGAAGACCGTTTTCCCGCTTCCCCGAGGATTGGCGAATATGAGAATACGGCTCAATCCCGTAATGCCGAACCAATCCGATATCTGCGTCGCCCTCTTCAATTCCTGCGATAATCACAGACGGACGCTTGCCGGCAATCTCCGCTTCTTTAATGCGCTCCAACTGGTCGTTTTTCCACTCGTTTTTAATAATGGCCAAATTCATGCCTTCTTCCATATTCAGCGTGTGGTGCATTCCCATGTCCATCCCGTGCTCAATCACCCCTTGAATCCGCAATCGATTGGCGAATTTATGAAACTCGATTTTTTCAACGCGAATGCCGAGCCGAACCGTCACCTTCTCCAATTTCTCCGGGCGAATCTTATCGCTCGCTCCTTCCGGCTTTCGTTTCGTCAACGCAAAAACCAGGTCGTTCGGGTCAATGATGTATTTTAAGTGCCAAAGATCCTCCAGCGTCTCCGCTAACAAAGAAATCTCGCCGGTTCTGCCTTTTAAATCTTTTTTCAGCACTTTCATTTTTTAGTCTCCGTTTTCATTTGTGTTCGTTTTTTCATCTTTTGTTTTCCCGCCATCCGGTCCTTTCCTGATATCCGATTCTCCCGGCGGCATCATCATTGCAATCAAATCGGGGGACGCGATTTGCTTTAAGAATTTTTGATCTTTAATGACTTCCGTATACATTCGATACATCTTTTTGGACAAATCATTCTGATTGAATTTTCCCGGAACCACTTCAAAAACGTAATCCGACTGCGCTTTCACAGCGGAAATCGGACCGCCGATCACGCGCGTTTCGGATTTGAGTTCCAAGCCGACGGCAAGTTCTAATGTGACGTCTTCAAAGTAGCGGCGCTCGCCGCGGATAATGAAAGAGCCTTTGGGAACATATTCGCCGGACTCGGGCGTTTTTGAAACCTGATCCCCTTTGACCATGTAGCAATCGCCCGACGCGCTTTTTCCTTTCCAAAGGGTTGAGTGAGAAACGGCGAATGTCGCGGCTTCTAAAAAGGTGCTTTCGGGAACCTCTTTTCCTTCCGTCTTAATCACCGTCAACGGGGCGCCCGGGTATTGCGTGTGAAAAACGTAATCGCGCTTTTCCATATATTTCTTAAAAATTTCCTCATTGGAATCCGAATCCCTGCCGCCGACCACCAAAAAGCCGTCGGATGAGGTAAACCATTTGAAACGGTCATACCAATGTTTTTTGCGCCTGAGGACGAATTCGACTTTTTTGGATTTGTCTTCCTTCTTCTCTTTTTCCTTCTTCTCAAGAATCGCTTTCGTATCCGCAATCGCTTTTGTTGCGCCGTCTCTTTTTTTCTCAAACTTTTTCGCCGCATCATAATAAACATTCGCGTTTTGCGGAATCGTTTTTCGAATGTCTAAAACCGCTTTGTATTCTTTTAAATCCACCGTAACAGCGGCATCGGCCGGCTGAATCGAAAGAATCGCTTTTGCAGCGGCGTTTGTATTTTCCTTTTTCGCTTTTTCAATAATCTTTTTAATTTCATCCCAAGAATATCCTTTCTCGCGCGACGCGCTCAAAACGTTTAAAACGGATTCGACAAACGCGTAATTGGAATAAATCGCTTCCGCAATGCTTGTATTCTTCTCAATTTCCCGATTGAATTTCTCAATCGTTTCCGTCTGCTGTTTCAACCGGCGCTCGTAAACGCCGAGTTTTTGATCTTTTTTCACTTCTTCTTTCTTCGTTTTAACGGCCGAAAGCGCCGGTTTTCCAAACGCTTCGTCCAAAGCTTGTGAAAACGTTTCAAATTCCGAATATGGCAACTCTTGGTATTGAACCAAATTCAGCGCGACAACATCTGCAATTTCCATTCCGGGCGGCAAAACATACTCTTTGTTCTCCTTCTCCCTTTCATCGTCCGCGACACTCTCATGTTCGGCGCCGGATTTTTCAACAACTCTTTCAACAGATTTTTCAACGGTTTCTTTATACGGCTTTCCTTTTTCTTTCTCCTTTTTCTCTTTTAGAATCAAACGTGGACTGAATTGACTTTGTTGAATCGGCGCCATCAAGTCCGTAATCGTTTCCAAAAGGGTTTGAATTTCGTCATCCGTTAATTCCGCGGCCGGCTTTGTTTTATCAATCGAACAGCGGCTGAAAACTTCTTCGGAATACAAACCGCCGAGATTAAACTGATTCGCAAGCGTTCGAATCACATCTCTGTCCGACGCTTGTAATATCTCTTTCATCTCGTCAAAATTCGTTTTCATCGGATTGATTTGATTTTTCGGAAGTTCGTAAATTTCGCCCGAACGCACTCTTCGATCCCGAAACGTCACCGGCTTCATCGGCAAAATGATTTTTCCGTCTTTGTCCGTTAAAATAATATTTCCCTTGGAGAACAATTCGGCGATTAAAATCGTCTCCTCTCCGCCGCGCATCATTTTGATTTTTACGATTCTGTCAAACTCGTGCTGTTCAATTGACAGAATTCTTGCGCCCATTATGTGTTTTCGAAGAAGCATCGGAAAACTTTGCGCGATTTTGGGGGATTCTTTGAGATATCGGCTCATATGCAAACGTTTGCCGCTTTCAATTATCAAATTCTCGCGCCCGCGATTGCGGACAAACAAATTGATGCGAATCTCATTCTCATCCGGTTGGTATATTTTTTCAATTTTTGCGTCGATAAGTGTCGTTTTATCGGAAGAAAACTCCGCAACAATCGCGGCCACATCGGCGCTTGTCATTTCTTGTTTCATTAAAAGATATATAATAACAAAATGTCTATAAATATTACCGACATTTCAGAGTCGGAATGAAAATTATGACGGCGGGAATTTAAAATGGACGAGCTGACAAAGCGGTTTTTAAAAGCGAAATTTCAATCGCATTACCAAAAATTAAACCTACAGCTGCCGCCTTCTTTTACGTCGCGGGAATGGGGCTTTATTTCTTTTGATCCGATGCCGGATGTGATTATGAAGCGCCACAAATATTTCGGCTCCTCCAACGAGGTTTCCGAATACCTGATCGGAATGGCGCCGGCGCATGTCTATTATTCCGTCGCTTATTACGACATGCCGGGCGCGCCGCGCATGGATCAAAAAGGGTGGAAAGGCGCGGATTTGATTTTTGACTTGGACGCCGACCACTTGCCGGATGCGAAAATGACATATTCGGATATGCTGGAACATGTCAAAGCGGAATCCCTTAAACTGGCGGATTTTTTAACGGACGATTTCGGTTTTTTAGAGGACAACATCGAATTGGTTTTCTCGGGCGGACGCGGGTATCACTTCCACGTTTATGACGATAAAATCTCTCAACTGGACAGCGCCGAACGCCGTGAAATCGTGAATTATATCAGCGGGCGCGATTTGGATTTTAAATTTTATTTTAAAGAAGTGGGCATGGTCGGCGATACCGGCTCCGGCTCCAAAGAATTTATGGGAAAGCGCGGTAAAATTCCGACCAAATGGGTTTTGGAAGGGTATGAAAACGGATGGGGGCGACGAATCGCAGGCTACATCGTTGATTATTTCCGCGCGGAAGCCGAAATCGGAAAAAACGCGCCTAAGGAAATGTTTAAAGACTTAAAAGAGAATAAAATAGTCGGGGATACGACTCTGAAAAAATTAGCGGGTTTGGCGGCGGATGAAAAAATTTTATCCGAAATTCCGGAAAAAGGCCGTTTGGATTTTCCCGTGAGGGATTTTAAAAGTATTATCGAATACATTATTCAAAAAACGGTTGCCGAATTCGGTGTGGATGCCGGGGCCAGCGTCGATGAGCCGGTGACGGGAGACATCAAACGACTGATTCGTTTTCCGGGATCTCTTCACGGCGGATCGGGCTTTAAAGTGCAAACGCTTTCGTTTGAGCAATTGCAAAATTACAATCCGCTGACGGATTCATTGGCTTTTGATGACAAGCCGACAAAAGTTCGTATTCAGCGGCCGTTTACGTTCTCATTAAACGGAATAGATTTTTCGGTTGTCGAGGGAAAAGAAGAACTTCCGGAATACGCCGCCGTTTATTTAATGTGCAGAGGAGTCGCAAATTATGGATATTGATAAAACGCTTGAAGAAGTCAAACAGACGGTTCGCCGCGAAAAAGCGCGCGATTTAAAACCGATTCCGTCCGATTTTTATTCGACGGCTTCAGCCGCGGCTCAAGCGCTGGAAACGGAAATGCTTAAAATCGGTCGTCCGCGCTCTGTTGAATACAAAATGCTTGAAGACGAGCTTTCCGGCCTTGTCACGGATGTTGAAACCGTTTTTATGAAACGCGTCGGAAAAGTTGTCGAACGCGCGACGTCGGGCGCATTTACCAATTCCAAAAGCATTCTTTTAAAAAAAGACATCGATAAATTATTGCCGGCCGAACAGGTGCTCTATGAAGAGGTCTTAGAAGCGATATTCAAATCCAAAGAAACGCTCTTGTCCGATTTTTCCGATCACGAAGATTCCGAAAAGCCCGCGTATAAAACCGGACAAAAAGGTCAAATGCCGGCTCAAAAACCGCCCGAAAAACCGCCCGAAAAATCGTCTGAAAAATCGTCTGAAAAATCGTCTGAAAAACCATCTGAAAAACTGTCCTCCGATTCGGTTCCAAAGCCTGACTCCGATTCGGTTCCAAAGCCAGACTCTGATTCGATTTCAAAGTCCGGTTCCGATTCCGCTTCAAAGTCCGGCGCCGGTCCCGCCGTTAAATCTGACTTTGCTTCCGATTCCGGTTCTAAATCCGGTTCCGATTCTTCCGGCTCTAAATCGGGTTCTTCAAAAGATTCTTCCGAAAATCTTATAAACGAGAATTACGTTCTTGTCCGAATATTAAAGGATTTACCCGAATTTATGGGCGAAGACAAACGCACTTATCAGTTAAAGGCTCAAGATGTGGTCGAATTGCCGGCCGCAAACGCGAATTTATTGATTCGGCGCGGCGTCGCCTCGGGTATGACCGGCAGTTCCGAAAGGCAATCCTGAGGCATGATGTTGTTTTTTTAAAACATCTTTTTGTCATTGGCTCGGATGTGCGTCCCGATTTAAATTGTGAGCAACGGCGTATTGGATTATTCGATTCTTATGAATTGATTCTCAAAGGCGCGCGACCGATTTAATCTATTCCGACAACGGATCCTTTTATAATTTATTATTTCCGCGCGGGCTTATCCCGTGGAATGTTAATCCGGAAACGCAGGTGAAACATCATGAAGATGCCAAAGACCATTAAAACTTATTGCCCGTTCTGCAAAAAGCACACGGATATTGAATTGGAAAGAGTGAAAAAAGGCAAAGCCTCCTCTTTGACCATGATTGCCAGACAAAAGAAAAGACAAACCGGTATCGGTAACGCAGGTAAATTCTCTAAGGTTCCCGGCGGCGACAAACCGACCAAAAAGATTTCGCTCAAATACAGATGCACCGTCTGTAAAAAAGCGCATCAGAGACCCGGCTTTAGAGCGAAAAAATTCGAATTTGCGGAGTGATTGTCCATGTCTGATTATTCTAACAAACCCAAAAGCAGATTCTTGCGCGTGAAATGCAATGATTGCGAAAACGAACAAATCATTTTCGGCAGCGCAAGCAGAAAAGTCGTTTGTAACATTTGCGGAAGAACCTTGTCCGAATCCACGGGCGGCAAATCCAACATTACAACACACATTTTAGAAGTTCTTGAGTAATTCAAAACTTCTTTTTCATTTCTTTTTTATTTTCAATCGTTTCTTATTTCCAATTTTTTATTTTATCAATAAAAACAAGAATCGTTTTTTCACATTCTTTTTTAAAAGAGCGGTGTGTTTTGCCGTTTGCGTGCGGCGTTGTTTTATCGGTGGCAGAGGGCTCGTATTTGAATATGACGTGTTTTTACTTTGATTTTTCATTTTGATTTGCGTTTGGTTTTTCTTGTTTTCGTTTCGTTTGTCCTTTAAATTCGCGCTTCGATTTGATTTTTTGTATCGGCCGTATAGATAAATAATGCACAAAGCCGTTCCCGTTCCGATCAGCGCGCCCGCCAACACGTCCGACGGATAATGAACCATTAGGTAAATGCGTGCCAAACCGGCGATAGCGGCGGATATTATCGCAATTATTCTCCATCTTTTAAAATAAACGAAAACAACGGTAGCCGTTGCAAAAGCGGTGGTGGTGTGTCCCGATGGAAACGAAAGGTACGGGTCGGTTAAAACCAACATATCGGCTGCCATCAACCCGAGCTCTACATACGGTCGCGGTCTTTCTATGATTTCTTTGAGAATTCCGGTGATTCCGTAGCTGATTAAAACGGATAAAAACAGTATGAACGCAATCGGCCTTGTTTTTTCTTTGAGTCCGAGCAGAAGTGTCAGAAAGAGTGCGGCCAGCCGGTATGTTCCAATGTATGAAAAAAAGACGGTGATTGCATCTGCGGTCGGATTTCCGCCGATTTGGCACACCCATTCGATTGCGGCAAAATCAATGGAGAAAACCCATTCCAAAAGGACATTCATTCTGAATCTTTTCTCTTCTGTGAAGTTTTTATATGTGGAGCGGTATAATTAGAACCATTATACCATTTTAAAATTAAATTATAAATTTAAATCGTTCTTTTTGTTTTGTTAAGAACGTTTGAGGGATATATGCTTATCGGATTTAAAAAACAACACAAGGTGTTCTATATATAAAATCTTAAATAAATTTTCGGAATCGTATTGTAAAAATAAAATTTAATCACGAAGACGAGCGGTTTTTGTTTCGTCTTTACAGTGATCGCCGGCAGATTTTTTCAATCTGTTTTGGCAATCCTAACGGAGAGTGTATATTATGACGGATGAAATTCAAAAGAAACAAAGCGCCGACCCGACATTTGAACACAGGCGCGGCCGGGACAGAAAACCGGAAAGCGGACGCGAAGAACGCGAGGAATGGGTTTGGATTTTGGATTATCTCCCCTACGGGCGCGACACCGACAACCGTCCGGTTTATCAAAAAAAGCCTTTGATTCACGCGCTCGGCGATAATAAATTGATTCTAATGGAGTTGTGGCCGGCCGAAGGCAAGATTCCGCCGCTTCATATTAAAACATTTTTGGATAATAAAACGGAAGGCGCAGACGGCGAGAAATACATCGAGCGCGTCAAATCGCGCATTTCCTACGACGAACTTTCAAACGGCGCCAAAATGGATTTGCCGGTCGTTTTGGAGGAATACGTGAAAATAAACGAACAAAAGTTTATTCCGTTTTTCAGCAAAGCCGACCCTCTTTCCATGCGCCAGAACAGTTTGGAGCTTTTGCCGGGTATCGGTAAAAAACTGATGCTGGACATTTTAGAAGAATCCAAAAAAGGTCCTTTCAAAGGATACGAAGATTTAAAAGCCCGCGTTCCCGCCCTTTACAATCCCGAAAAACAAATCGTTCAAAGGATTATTGAAGAACTGAAAAGCCCTCAAAAATACTATATCTTTACCGCTCCCCCCTCCCGCGCATTAATGCAAGCCGCAGAAGGCGGAGGTCAACTGCGACACGGCGGCAGACAAGGCGGTCCGGGAAGCCAAGGCGGTCCGGGAAGGCGCGACTCGTACGGCGGAAG
>JAVESN010000084.1:0-7689 GCA_034006575.1 Methanimicrococcus sp. | reverse complement strand
TTACCGCTCCCCCCTCCCGCGCATTAATGCAAGCCGCAGAAGGCGGAGGTCAACTGCGACACGGCGGCAGACAAGGCGGTCCGGGAAGCCAAGGCGGTCCGGGAAGGCGCGACTCGTACGGCGGAAGGGACGGCAAACGCAGAGATTCTTCTTAATATTTTTTCCTTCTAAAAATTTAAAAATAAATATATTTTTTATTTTCTTTTTTTCCGGGATTTTTGTTTTGTTTTCCTTTTGTTTTCCTTCTTGATTTCCTTTTGTTTTCGTTTTTGTTTTCATTTTTTCAAAGTTCGTGTCTTTTTTTGTATTCCGGTTGAGATTCTTAATTCATTTGATTTTTGACGTTTGTTTGCGAAACTTATTATTCTGATGAATATATTCTGATGGATACGATTTATATTTCAGTTATAAAGAGAGTTGAGTCAATGGTTTATCAAATTTTAAAAGAATATCACGTCAAAGGCGGCAAAATGGATCAGCATTTCTTGGTTGACGCCGCGACTTTGGATCAAATCGTTGAATCCGCGGAATTGGTACCGGTCGACGTCGTTTTAGAAATCGGCGGCGGAATCGGGAATCTCAGCGAAAGAATCGCGCCGCGCGTTTCTAAACTCATCATCATCGAATTGGATCCGGAAATGGTTCGCGTTTTAAAATCCCGCCTGTCCGTGTATGAAAACATTGAAATTATTCAAGGAAACGTGATGGATATCGACTTCTCCGGTTTGCCGTTTAATAAAGTCGTTGCCAATCTCCCTTATTCGATTTCATCGGACATCGCGCTTAAACTTCTAAAATCCGATTTTGATTCCGCCGTTCTCATGTATCAATATGAATTTGCGCAGCGTTTAACAGCGGATGCCGGGGGCAAAGATTACGGTCGCCTTTCCGTTCATGTTCAACACAAAACGGACGCGTCTTTGATTTTGAAAGTTCCGAAAGATTATTTTGAACCCGCGCCGAAAGTGGATTCCGCGGTGATTCGCTTAATCCCGCGTCCGGCTTCGTACACCGTTGTGGACGAAGATTTTTTCTTTTCCGTCACAAAAGCATTATTCGGCCAGCGCCGCAAAAAAATTAAAAACACGCTTCTTGGAAGTCCGTTGACATCCGAAATTCCGAATTTGAAAGACGTTTTAGAAACAATTTCAAGTCAGCCTTTTATTGAAACAAAATCGGATTTCGCACTGATTTCTGAGAAGTTTTTGAATCAAACCGTCGGCGACGTTTTAGCCTGCCGCGCCGAAGAATTATCGCCGGCAGACATCGCTCATCTTTCAAATTTGCTTTATTCTTGGAAAAAATGAGGCGGTTTGATGGATTCCAATGAAACGAAAAACGGTTTTAAAAATTCGATGAAAGACAACGATTCCGCTCCTCCAATCGTTACAAAAATAGATTATAAAGGAACGACCGTCATTGTTTTAGAAGAGGTTTATGAGCCCGCCGAAGATTCTTTTTTGCTGGCGGAGTGCGCGGTTTTGGAAATTTCCAAATTTCTTTCCGGTTCCGAAAATCGAAACGAAAATCGAAACGAAAATCGAAACGAAAATCGAAACGAAAATCGAAACGAAAACGAAACCCAAAACGAAGCCCAAAACGAAACCCGAAACGAAGCCCAAAACGAAACCCGAAACGAAGCCCGAAATGAAAAGTTTACGGTTTTTGAAGTCGGCTGCGGTTCCGGATTCGTTTCCGCTTTTATTCAAAACAATTTTTCAAACATTTCCGTCTCCGCCGTTGACATCAATCCGAATGCCGTTTTATGCGCGCAAAAAAACGGCGTTTTCGCTGAGAGGTCCGACATGTTTGATCGTCTTCCAAACGGTGATTTGTTTGATATGATTGTTTTTAATCCGCCGTATTTGCCGACATCCGAGGATGAAAAAGTGGGCGGTTATCTCAATTACGCGTTTGACGGAGGTGTTCTCGGGCGCGACAGCATCGATTCGTTCTTAAAAGAGGTCGGTTTTTATCTCAAAGAAAACGGCTTTTTCTTGCTTTTGATTTCATCCCTTACCGGGCTTGACGAAGTGATTTTGGAAATGGGGAAAAACGGGTTTTCGGCAAAAATCGTCGGCAAAGAAAAGTGTTCTTTTGAAGAACTGATTGTTTTAAAAGGAGAGTTTTAAAAGGAGAGTTTTAAAAGGAGAGTTTTAAAAAAAGAACTCTTTTATTTTCTTTCCATTTTTAATTTTCTCGAATTATTTATTAAGGCGGATGACATTTTTTGTCTCATTTCATATCTTCATAAAACGCAGGGAGCGGATTTATCATGACTTCAAAAATTTATTTTACAGATTTCCGGGCGCGAAAAACATCCGATAATAAAATTTCAAAAATTCAAAGGTTGTTTCAAGCGGCCGGTTTTGATAAAATGATTTCAAGCGGCGACTTAACGGCCATTAAACTTCATTTCGGAGAACGCGGAAGCGACGGTTATATCAATCCCGTTTTTGTCCGAGCGGTCATCGACCGCATCAAAGAAACGGGCGCGTCTCCGTTTGTCACGGACACGAATACCCTTTATGTCGGGTACCGCAGAAACGCGGTCGACCACGTCGAAACTGCTTTGTTGCACGGTTTTAATTACGCGACGCTCGGCGTTCCGGTGATTATCGCAGACGGCCTGAGAGGGGAAAACGAGATTTCCGTTCCCGTAAACCTCAAAGAATTCAAAGACGTTAAAATTGCGGCGGATATCGTTTCGGCCGACTCCATGGTGGTGTTGACGCACTTTAAAGGGCACGTCATGGCCGGATTCGGCGGCGCGGTCAAGAATTTGGCAATGGGATGCGCTTCCGTTCGCGGAAAATGGGAGCAGCACGAAGCGGCGCAGCCGGAAGTCGACTCCCAAAAATGCACCTCGTGCGGAACATGCTTGTCGGCTTGCCCCGCGGACTCCATTGAAATGACAGAAGACGGCGCGCACATCATCGGCTCCACTTGCTTAAGCTGCGGCAATTGCATGATTTGTCCGGAAGACGCGATTTTTCATGACTGGGACCATGTTCCGGCGTTTATAGACCGAATGGTCGAATACGCTTACGGCTCCGTGAAAGGAAAAGAAGGAAAAGTCTGTTACATTACGTTTTTGATGAACATCTCTCCGGATTGCGATTGCGCTTCTTGGAGCGATTCTCCCATTGTTCCCGACATCGGCATTTTGGCTTCAAACGATCCGATCGCGCTGGATCAAGCGTGTTATGATTTGGTCAATCAAAGCCGCGGGTTTGAAAACAGCAAATTAAGGCACAATCACAAACCCGGGGAGGACAAATTCAAAGGGGTTTGGAAAGACGTCAACGGCTGCCGCCAAATGGAATACGGAGAAAAAATCGGGTTGGGGACGCGCGAATATGAATTGATTGAAATCTGAAAAACGATTTCATCCCACATTTTTTCAAAATCTTTAAATATTATAGCAGGCTTTGGATATTTCACTTCACAAACGCAACATTCCCTTCACAAACGCAAAAGCCGCCTTAACTCAGATGGTAGAGTGTCTGGCTGTTAACCAGAATGTCACAGGTTCGAGCCCTGTAGGCGGCGCTGCATTCGTTTTCTTGTGTTTTTATTTTTGATTTTATCTTTTCGCGGGCCTGTAACTTAGTTGGTTAGAGTGCTCGGCTCATAACCGAGTTGTCACTGGTTCAAATCCTGTCAGGCCCATTTGAATTTTAAATATTTTTTTTAAAATCCACGGATTCTCAGCTGTCGTTTTCAACCATTTCTTTTCAAAATTTATATTTCACATTAACCGCAATGATTAAAAAACCGTATTCCGTTCCGTTCCCTTCCTGTCATAACTTTTATATAGGTTTATGCAGTTTTTCAGTTTTGTTTATGCCGCCTTAACTCAGATGGTAGAGTGTCTGGCTGTTAACCAGAATGTCACAGGTTCGAGCCCTGTAGGCGGCGCTTCTCTTTTTCAATTTTTTCAGATACTCTTTTTCCATTCTTTTTTCAGAGCATCTTTATTCTCGATAAATTTTTATTTTATTTCAACGGCATTATGTTTTATGCTATTTTTTCTTTTTTTATTTTTCTTCTTTCTCTTCTCAGACATCCTGTTTCTCAAGGAGCCGAACTTTTGGCGGGAACAAACAAACATGACATATCGGCGCCTTCATGCTTTAACAATTTGATTTTTTTATCGATTCCGCCGGCGTATCCCGTTAAATTGCCGCCCGCGCCGACGACGCGATGGCAAGGAATTATAATTGAAATCGGATTATGGCCGACCGCTCCGCCGACGGCTTGCCCGGACATGCTCGGTTTGCCCATTCGGGCGGCCGCTTCTTTGGCGACATCGCCGTATGTGATGTATTTCCCGTACGGGATTTCACACAAAATATCCCAAACGATTTCGCGGAATTCGCTGCCGCCAATCGGCGCCAGAGGCAATTCCGAAATGAGCGGATTTTCCCCCGCAAAATAACGGTTGAGCCACAATTTAACGGCGGAAAAAACAGGCAAATTATCTCCTTTTTCCATTTCTTCTCGAACGACGCCCTTATGATACTTTTGTCCCTCAATCCAAAGGCCGATTAAATTATCGCCGTCGCTTGCCAATGTCAGTAAACCCAGCGGCGAAGAATAAGTTGTTGAATAATACATTTCTCTTTTCTCCTTTGTTTTTTTTATTTTTTGTTTTTTCTTTTTGTATTGTTTCTTTTATTATTCATTCTCTTTCAATGAATTCCATATATTGATTGTCGCGTAACTGCGCCACGGGCGCCACTTTTTTGCCATTTCCGCCGTTTCTTTTTCCGTCAACGGCGCCAACGCCTTTTTAATGCCCGCGTCCGTTTCAAGAAAAGCGTCCGGCCATTCCATTGCTCGCATCGCGATGTATTTTGCCGTCCACGGTCCGATTCCGGGAATCTTTTTCAGTTTTTCCATTTCCGCTTCCGGGCAAACACAGGCGTCAAAACAAATGCTGTCGTCCATAAACGCTTGGGATAACGCCGATATTGTTTTTGCGCGCGTTGCGATAATTCCCAAAGGTCCCAAAGAATCCGTAATCGACTCGCTTAACGATGCGATTTTTTCGGGAGCCGGAAATGTATGCGTCAACCCCTCAATTCCGGTTTGAACCGGCGTTCCGTAGGCGGCCGTCATTCTCAAAGCCAAGGTTCGTGCCGCTTTGACGGTGATTTGTTGTCCCAATACGGCTCTGACCGCCATCTCATAAGAATTAAAACAGCCCGGAAGCCGTGTTCCCAAAATGCAAAGACCGGGTTTTATCTCATTCATGGTTGAAAGAATTTCGTATATCAATTCCGGATCGCAGTTCAAGTCAAAAAGACGGCGAATTCTGAAAAGAACGTCGGAGAGAACCGGCAGCAAAGAAGCGGAAATCGTAATGGACAACGCATTTTTATCGGAGTTGTGACCGACTTTCACCCAGCCGTATCGGTGTTCTCCTTCGGTTTCAATATGCACGGCTCGCATATATTCTCCGTTTTGAATTTTTTCAACGCCGGGAATCGCGCGCGTTTCTAAAAAATCCAAAACCTGATGCCACGGATAAGGCGGGCGATACCCGAGGGATAAAGTGATGCTGTCCGTTTGTTTTTCATTTTTTTGTTTTTGATTCCGAATCTCTGTCGGAGTCAATCGGTAATGTTTTTTAAAAGACGCGTTGAAATGCCGCAAACTTCCAAAACCGGCGGCTCGGGCGACATCGGATATCGGAAGATTTGTTTCGGCGAGCAGACTTTTCGCAAGCAAAAGCCGGCATGTTTGGAGGTATTGCCCGGGAGACACGCGGTATTCCGCTTTAAAAACGCGATTTAAATGGCGGGAAGTACAGCCGAGGCGGGCGGCAATCTCTTCTTGATTCAATTTGCTTCCGCATTCTTTTTCCAGAATTTTTGCCGCTCTGTTTGCCGGCGTTGCCGAAGATTTTGTTACGGATACGCTCGGCGCCGATTCCGGTCGGCATAACAGACACGGGCGAAATCCCGCATTTTCCGCTTCCGCCGCGGTTTTATAAAATGTGCAATTTTCCGGTTTTGGCATTTTCGCACGGCAGACCGGGCGGCAATAAATTCCGGTAGATGAAATCCCGACGAAAAAACGGCCGTCAAATCGTCTGTCCTTTGCTTTAAAGGCTGAATATAATCCGTCAACATCCGCGTTTGGAATCGTTTTATTCCCTCCTCTTGTTATTGTTTTATTTATTCGCTTCTATTTAATGTTTCTTGGATTTATTCGGACATGGAATTTTAATTTTTATCAAAATTTTGAATCATGCTTTTGAATTTTTAAATAATATTTTTGTAATGAGTGTCATATATTTGGTTTGTTTTTTTTCGCTGTTATTTCTTTTAAACAACAAAATGCTTTAATAATTCCCGTTCCATTTACATTTTGTTTTACAATTTATCAAACTGTTTTATTATATTTTATTGACTGTTATTGTTAAATTATTTTGATTCGGTGATGCTTTATGTTTACAGAAAAAAATGTTTTAGTTCCGTTGGATGTGCTCGCAGATTTTCGTGATGATTATATCGCCAATTATCTTCGCGCAACTCAAAACACAGGCCGTTTAATGCTTTTTGCCGGTGATCAAAAAATTGAGCACTTAAATGACGATTTTTACGGGGATAATATTCCCGAAGAGGACAATAATCCCGAACATTTGTTTAAAATCGCGAAAAATGCGGAAATCGGCGTTTTTGCAACGCAGCTCGGTTTGATTGCGCGTTACGGCATGGATTATCCGGATTTGTCGTATTTGGTTAAAATAAATTCCAAATCCCATCTCGTCAAAACATCTCAAGCCGACCCTTACAGCGGTCAATTGTACAGCGTGGATCAGTTGATGGAATTTAAAGAAAACAGCGGTTTAAACATTGTCGGTATCGGCTATACCATCTATCTCGGCAGCGAATATGAGGCCGACATGTTGTCTGAAGCCGCTCAATTGATTTATGAAGCGCATCGTTTCGGTTTGATTACCGTTCTTTGGATTTATCCACGCGGCAAAGCGGTCATTGATGAAAAAGACGCTCATTTGATTGCCGGCGCAACCGGTGTTGCCGCCTGCTTAAACGCCGATTTCGTTAAAGTCAATGCGCCGCGCGCACAAGACGGCCAAGATTCCGCCGTTTTGCTCAAAGAAGCGGTTGTCGCAGCCGGCAGAACAAAAGTCATCTGCGCCGGCGGAACCAACGCGGCTCCGGAAGAGTTTTTAAAAGAATTGTATAAACAAATAACCATCAGCGGTGTCGCCGGCAACGCGACCGGCAGAAACATCCACCAAAAACCGCTGGATGAAGCCGTTCGTATGTGCAACGCGATTAACGCTTTAACCATCAAAAAAGCGCCGATCGAAGAAGCCATCCGTATCTATAAAGGGGAGTAAAC
The DNA here is from genome assembly GCA_034006575.1 of Methanimicrococcus sp. GTDB lineage: Archaea > Halobacteriota > Methanosarcinia > Methanosarcinales > Methanosarcinaceae > Methanimicrococcus. Next base: position 309 of record JAVESN010000084.1, on the reverse strand, counting down.
GAAACGAAAAGAGATCTCTTCTTTTTTTTTTGTTTTATTTTTTTGTTTTATTTTTTTGTTTTTGCTTTTATTTTTACCGTTTTATTTTTTCTTTTTGTTTTATTTTTTTTCTTTTTGTTTTTGTTTTTGTTTTTGTTTTTGTTTTTGTTTCTTGTTTTTGTTTTTGTTTTTGTTTTTGTTTCTTGTTTTTGTTTCTTGTTTTTGTTTCTTGTTTTTGTTTCTTGTTTTTGTTTTTGTTTTTACAGTTTTTATATCTTTATTCCTCCATTCTTTCTCTCCCTTTTAAATTTAAATTTGCAGCTCATATTT
>JAVESN010000091.1:0-6447 GCA_034006575.1 Methanimicrococcus sp. | reverse complement strand
AAAATAAGAATAAAAATAAGAATAAAAAATAAGAATAAAAATAAGAATAAAAAATAAAAAAATAAAAGAAACGGATTTCTCCGTTCTTTCTTAAATTCCTTTTCTTTTAAATCCGTAGAATATGGCAACGACAACCAATACGACAAAAGCGATTGCCATAATGCTTGAAGACGAAACGGACGGGTTTGAAATGAAATCTTTGATGGAAGATGTCGTTTGAGACATCGTTTTTGTAATCATCTCATACCCCGTGATTTGAGGACTTTGTTCTCCTTGAGTTGTCGCTTCTTGGGCTCCGGCAGGCGTTGCGTCTTGTCCGAATCCTGCTCCCGGCATATCCGTATCAATGGGTTTTAAAGACAACCCTTCTTCTTCCGTCGAATTTGTAACAAAAGCGCTTCCGGTTCCGCCGGACGACCCGCCGGATCTCGGGAGAGCGAAGTCTTTGTCAAGCGCTATATTCAATTCGTTCAAATATTTTTGTTTCTCCGCCTTTGAAATATCCATCGACAACAAACCGTTGACAATATTTTCATTGAATTTCATATTGCTGCAAGTGTGATGGCAACAAACGACGCCGTTGATGTTGGTCTGTTCGACATATTCTTTTTCGAGCTGTTTTTGAACTTCTTCTGAAGGAGACCAATCCCCGTTGTAAATAGAGTTTAAAAGATTTGCAACCATGGCTTGGTAAGCATACGCGTTCTCCTTTTTCAAAAACTCATTGACTCCCGTATCTTTGCTGTCGGAAATGTATGTTTCATACATATTGTTCCACATTTTATCCGTCACCAAATTCGGCATTGTCATCTCCCAAATTCCCATCACATCGAAAAATTCATTCATATGAGATGTTCCGGCATATCCCGAGTCCATCATTCCTTTGATCCACTCCGGATTCAAATATCTGGAACTCAAGTCCATACTTAAAAATTCGGAAAGCGATTGAACATCCGTTTCGCCGTTTCTTAAATTGTTAATGTACATATCCGCCGTGCCGCCCGATTTTTCAATCGCGGACGCCAAACCGCCGAAGTAAGAGGCAACCATCGGATGGTCCAATAACCCGTAAAGGTTAGACGAGCGGCTGAAAACGCCCATTTCGACGTCTTTTAAATTATTCTTTAAAAGACTGGACATTTGTTCTCCCCAATACACTTTATTGCCGACTTGCAATCCGTAAATGTTGCTCATCCGATCAATGTAAAGGTCTGCGATATCAATATCGTCTTCCAATCCGCTTCCCGCGACATTTTCAATTCCGGGAGTATATTCTCCAAGAGGAGGTCCAAAAACACGAGCATAAGATAACTCTCTTAATATGTCATCTGTGTAAGTCGGATCGTCTTTGTATTCTTCTTTTAAAGCTTCATAAATCGCATCCGAGTTTCTTTTAACGTAATTGGGATATTCTTCCGAATCTTCGGCTTGGGCGGCCAATTTAATCGCTGCATTGATCCACAAAACTTGTCTGCTGTAAGAATCTCTGTATGACCCCGAAGTTTCAACCACAACATCAATGCGCGGTCGGGCGAGTTCACTTGTCGGTATCAATTTAAATGCGTTATCATTCGGCAACCTGCCGTTTGCTTGCCATTGAGGTTCAACGCCGAGCAACGCAAATATTTCTCCTTCATTCGTTCCGCCCGTTCTTGCGGCTTCAACGGCCCACAAAAGGAAAGCAATTTTTTCGGGATATTTTCCCTCGTTGTCTTTTTGATAAATCTCAATCAGATTATTCGCTAATTTCTTACCGATTTCGTAAGCGGCTTTTGTCGGAACCAATCTTGAATCATCTTGTACCGGATTTCTGCCGGTCGGAATCGCTTCAAAGTTTTGAATCGGATCTCCCGTTTGTCCGGTCGGAATATATTTGGCGTCTAATGCATTCAATAAACTGTCTATTTCATTTGTCGGATTTTTAATATCATTCATTTGTATTTGGACAATTTTTAAAAGTCTCTCAATATCCGGTCCGTTCATTTTACTCGCAAGAAGTCCTTCTTCATAGACTTCATTTCCAAAAATTGCTCGAATAGAATTTTTTGAATCCTCTCCGTTCAATATGACTTTTTCAATCAATATTTCTTTTTTCTCAACGGCTTCTTCGTCCGAATAATATTTTGTCAATTCCGTATCTAAGTTTTGATAGTTTCCGGCTGAAGCGCTCATCTGAATATATATGTCGTAAGAAAGCAAAGTATTTGCAATCACAAAAGCCTGTTCAACCGTCGGCATTTCATTTCCGATTCCCAATTTATAAATCAATGCCATTGTTAAGGCATATTCGACATGGGAGTCTTTGCTTCCAAGAACGATTTGTGTGGCGTCTGCGGGGAGTTCTCCGCTAAATATTTGAGTTAATAATTCCTCTTTTTTCGTTTCGCTTGAGGATCCGTATTTTTCTTCTAAAATTTTATCCAAATCTATCTCAATATCCGCGCCGTTTTGTTTCACTAAAAATGAATTGTATGAAAGCATTGTTTTTGTCATTTCATATATTTGCGATTCAGTCGGCGGAACGCCTAAAACGTGGTCACCGTATGGGATGTAGCTTCTTTTTATGTTGCTTAAATAAGTCTTAATTTTTGCAACGGCTTCTTCATTTTTATCCCAATTTAAATCCAAATCATCGTTCAAACCGAGATTTTCACATAAGTTTGCAATGATCTCTATTTCCACTTTTTTGACTTCCTCATCGGCTCCGACGGTTTCATAGATGGCTATGGAACTTTCTAATTCCGACAATTCCCCGTACAATTCGGCCGGCATTAAGTAGGGTGTTAAAAAGTTAATAACAAGCATATTGGCTCGTCTTTTGTCCGTAACGCCCGTGGCATCCATGGGCAACATATGAATGTGTGGTGTGTCTTGTATCAACAAAGCCGTCCAGTCATCCGCGGCTAATGTGGCTTGTTTTCCGGGCATTACGCCTAAGTTTGACCAAACCGGAAGAATGGCGTCCGCTTCATAAACTTCATTTATGAAGTAATATGTCGCTAACATTTGATGCGTCGGGGGGTAATTGCCGACATGTTTTAACGCGTCTATACTTTGATCTCTTCCTCTCAACGGCTGCGGTGTCAAGAGAATATTTCCAAATTCGATTGTCGGAATCACAAAGTATTTTTCACCGTTCTTTTCATAAATCATAATATCTCCAGGAATCTCATCCCACAGATCTTTAACTTCCTTTTGTTTTTCAGTCGGAAGCGTTTCAAAATAAGTATTGTATTCGCTGACCGGCAACAGTGTGACATTTCCTTTCTCTACACGTTTTTCCAATTCTCCCGGCGCCCATGTTCCGACATTGTATCCGTATTGAACCATGATTTCTTTTAATTCGTTTGCATTATCCGGAATCTCTCCGACATCATATCCCGTGTCTTTCATTTCTTTTAACAAATTTAAAATGCTTTCCGGCGCGTTTAAATAATAATCCGGATCGGACCCGATATTTGCCTTTCCGGCTTCGGCGGCGTAAAACGGAATAACAATCTTTTTATTCGCATTTTCTTTTCGAGACAATTCCGCCCATCCGATTGCTCTTTCTGTCATCCATTCCGCTTGAGAATCAATGGGGGTGTTGGTTGATTGATCTTCTCCCTTAATTGCAACAACAATCGGTTCAATTAATCCGTCTTGTTCTCCAAAAGCCAGTTGGTAGTGTTCGGACGGTATGACGCCGTAATCGGATTCTTTCCAGGTTTCTTCCGTCATCGTTTTTTCAAAAAGCTGAATTGCATGCAATACCGGAACATCGAGTTGAGACAGTTGTTCTGTTCCATAATCCGCAGCATTTGAATAAAATCGTGACCCTCTTGAAACGGCAATTGCCGTGTCTATTATGACTTCTCCGTTTACTATGAAATTATCTAAGTTGGCCGACTCTCCGATATCCTTTGTGGCATTATGCATAAATGTTCCGACGACGACATTGTATCCCTTATCTTCAATGGATTCTACAAAATAATTCCAAACAAGGGAGTCTCGGTTTATATTATTAAGTATAGATGAAGGTATTACTCCGATTGTCAATTTATCGGGATCATAAACATGACCGCCGTCGGTTTTGTTTTTGTACCATTCTAAATACTCGGCTGCGTTTTTAAAAATCGTTTTATCTTCGTTGTAAGCGGCCGGATGATATATGCCGTAATGTTCGGTTTCCACCGGCTCTTTGATTTCTTCCGTTATTGTCGCTCCTTTAAACGCGGCTAATTTTAAAAGGAGGTTTTTAAAGTTTGTTTCCGATGGATTTTTTATATATCTTTTAATCTTAGCCAATTCTTCCGAACCAATGTCATCGGTGGCATATTTGTCCGTATTTCCGGTTACGGAAATAATTGTCGCGCCGTTTTCTTTTGCCGTCTTTAATGTTTCATCAATAATATTGGTGACTTCCAAATCCAGATGTTCTAATATTATGATATCTATATCATCCAAATCCAACTCTTTCAGTTGGTCTAAACTTTCTTTTTTGCTGTATCCTTGATATGCTTTGGCATCTATGTATTTTATTACAATCGGATCATTTGCCGCGTTTGTAAATGATGCGATACTTCCTGAATAAATATATGCGATTTCTATTTTCTCCTCGCCAATCGGTTCTGCGCTTGTCGGTATCATGGATAAGAGAAGCATGAGCAGAACAAATATTATATTTGCTTTTTTCAAAAATTCCACCTGTTATAAATCTAATTTTATTTTATTTGCTAATTAACCATTTTCAAAAATTGTGTATTACATGGTCTTATTTATTTTCTTTAAACCTGTAAGCTACTTAGAATATGTTTTTTTAGTTATATATTCTTTTATTTTACTCATATATATTATCTTTTTAGGTAATAATTTTTTATCTTCTCAAAAAACGGATTTGAAACATTTAGAAACCTTTATATGTCATATTTCGTTTTATTACCTGTTTTAATCTGAGACTTGATTCCGATTTAGAAATGCTTTATTTTACGTAAAGTCGTATCTCATTTACGATTCAAGATTTTGGTCAATAAAACAACTATGAATAATGAAAGTCGGTTTTTTCATTCTGTTTTTAATCGTGCTCGATTAATATTTGGAAAATATCGGCTTGAAGGAGATTGATTTATATGGCAATTGCAAAATTCGAAGCCCCTGAAGAACTTCAAAAGATCGCATTAGAAGCTGTGGAAACGGCAAGAGACAGCGGAAAAATTAAGAAAGGCACCAACGAGGCCACAAAAACCATCGAAAGAGGAACGGCAAAACTCGTTGTCATCGCCGAAAACGTCGAACCCGTTGAAATCATTGCTCACCTCGGCCCGCTCTGTGAAGAAAAGGGAGCCGCATACATTTTCGTTAAAGAACAAAAAGATCTCGGAGCCGCATGCGGTCTTACAGTCGGCTGCGCCGCTGTCGCAATCACAGACGCGGGCAAGGCTTCCGAAATGGTTGACGATGTCGCGCAAAAAGTGGCTGCTCTTAAGAACTGATTTTTTAAATTAAGCAAGGAGCGTATGAATAATGGCAGAAGAATTTAACAGCGCAAACGGTTTTCCGGCCGAAGTGATTGAAGTGATCGGAAACACCGGTATGCACGGTGAAGCCAGTCAGATTCAGTGCAAAATTTTGGAAGGACGCGACAAAGGCCGCGTTATTACCAGAAACTGCGTCGGTCCCGTTCGTGTCGGCGATATCCTGATGTTGATTGAAACTTCACGCGAAGCGAAGAAATTAACCATGAGGTAATCGGTGATTCAAATGGAACAAAGAAAATGCAGTTTTTGCGGAGAAATGATTGAACCCGGCACCGGCAAACTTTATGTTAAAAAAGACGGCGCAACGTTTCTCTTGTGCTCTTCGAAATGTCAAAACAATTTGACAATGGGAAGACTTCCGAGAAAAACAATCTGGACTGAAAAAGGCCGCGCCGAACAAAAGAGAAAGTAAAGTCTTTGACTTTATTTTCCGTTTCTATTTTTATTTCGACTTATTTTTCATTTTATTTACATTCAATAATTTTATCTACACTCAATATTTTCATTACAAACGGTGATTTTTTATGGAACGCACATACGTTATGATTAAACCCGACGGCGTCGCCCGCGGTTTGATGGGCGAAGTCCTCTCAAGAATCGAAAAGAAAGGCTTAAAAATCGTCGGCATGAAGTTTGCCGTCATGGAAGAAGCCAAAGCCAAAGAACACTACGCCGAACACGTCGAACGACCGTTCTTTGCAGGTCTCGTCTCCTTTATTACATCCGCGCCGTCTTTGTCCTTGGTCGTTGAAGGCAACGATTCCATTAAAATCATGCGCGCGATTAACGGCGCGACAAAACCCGCGGAAGCCGCGCCCGGCACCATTCGCGGAGATTTTGCGATGGACACCGGCAGAAATCTTGTTCACGCCTCCGATTCTTTGGAAGCGGCCGAACGCGAAATCAAAATCCATTTCGGCGACTCCAAACT
>JAVESN010000099.1:0-5491 GCA_034006575.1 Methanimicrococcus sp. | reverse complement strand
GCGTTGACTTTGTCGGCGAATTCCGTGATGGTTCCCATGAGTTTGTCATGGAAGTCTTGCGGGCTCATTAAGTCCGGAGAAGAAACGGGGTCGGCGATACAAATGACATCCGCGCCGGCTTCAACCATCAAGTTGGCGTATTCGATTGCGGCTTCGTTTGCAAAAGCGTTTGCTTTGGCAAGAGCGTCGGGGTTTTTAATAGACCATTTCATGAAAGATTTGACGCTGACCAAGTCGGAAGCCAATGTGATCGGACCTTCCATACCGCAGATAATCGGGACGTCGGGACCGACTTTTCCACGGGCGATTTTAATCGCTTCAAGAACGGCCGGAATTCTGCCTGCTGTTTTTAAGTCGGGTTTTGTCGCCCCGTCCAACATATCCGGCTTTTCATACGGATGAGCGATAACGGACGGTTGTCTGTTTTTTGTTCCCATGTTGACTTCACAGCCCATTGCTTCGGCAAGAACGGTTAAACAGTAAGGAAGACGAACGGCTTCAAGACCGCCGAGTTCGTGCGCGGCGATTGCGAGGTCTGCCATTTTTTGGGGATTGGTGTGCGCTTCGGGCCATTCCGCGCCGACAGCATCCATCATTTCAACGGTACCGGTTTGTGTTACGGAAACACAAGGAGTCTTTTCAACGGCTTCGCCGCTTAAGGCTTTGAGTAAGTTTTCTTTCAGAGTCATACTTTTTCAGTCCTTTAAAAAAATAATCAGATAAGGAATAACATCATGATAATTAATAGTTACGGGTGCCAATTGTAAATTAACAGCCCACATATCAAAAGATAATGCGATTATAAATGTTTTGTGGGGGGCAAATAAACAGACAAAAATGAAAATGAAAATGAAAATGAAAATGAAAATGAAAATGAAAATGAAAATGAAAAAGAAAACAAATAAAAAGAAAAAGAAAAAAGGTAAAAAGAAAAAGAAAAAAGGTAAAAAGAAAAAGAAAAAGAAAAAAGGTAAAAAGAAAAAGAAAAAGAAAAAAGGTAAAAAGAAAAAGAAAAAAGGTAAAAAGAAAAAGAAAAAGAAAAAAGGTAAAAAGAAAAAGAAAAAAGGAAAAAGAAAAAAACGGCGGAAATTAAACCGCGCTTATTTTTTGTCGTTTTTCCTTTTCGTTTCGTTCCAAAACCGTTAATTTTTTCATTTCCAAATAAACGAAAGTAAACGCAACGCCCGCCGCCACCGCGTCGGAAATCGGGCCGGCGTATAAGATGCCGTCAATGCCGTAATGCATGGGAAGAAGAATCAAGAGCGGAATTAATAAAACCACTTGCCGGATCATGGCCAAAAAAATGCCTTTGGAGGATTTTCCGATGGCGGTAAAGAGAATGGAAGATGCCGGCTGAATACCGATGACAAACATCATGAACAAATAAATTCGGCAGAAACGAACCGCGAATTCAAAATAAAGATCGCTGCCGTCCCCAAAAATTCGAATGATTTGAAGCGGAAACACTTGGAAACAAACGAAAGAAATGACGGAGATGACCATTGAAATTCCGATGACCAATTTGAAAACTTCTTTGACGCGGCCGTAATTTTTAGCGCCGTAATTGTATCCGGCAATCGGTTGCCCCCCTTGAGAAATTCCGATAATGATGGAAATGAAAATCATGCTGACTTTTGAGACAATCCCCGAAATGGCAAGCGGGATCTCGCTTCCGTAAACGGATGTTGCGCCGTAAAATATCGCGACGTTGTTGAGAACGACTTGAACGCCGAGCATTGCGATTTGATTCATAAAGCTGGACGCTCCGAGATAAAGAATCGGTTTGACGACGGACGATTTTAAAATAAAGTCATCCCGCCGAAGAGAAACGGATTTCATTTTTCTGAAATAAACCAGCGCAATCATAGAGGAAACGAATTGACTGATAACCGTTGCCCACGCCGCGCCCGCGATTCCCCATTGAAATCCGAATATGAATAAGGCGGCCAAAAATATATTTAAAATCGCGCCGGACAGCAAACAATACATGGAATATTTCGGACTCCCGTCCGCTCGAATAATGCTGCTTGCCCCGGTCGAAAAAATTAAAAAAATTAAACCAAAAGACGCAATGGAGATGTACTCATAAGCCAATGGAAAAACGGAATCTGTCGCACCGAATAATGTTGTCAGCGGCTCGGCGAAAAAATGAATCAAAACAGAAGCCGCCAACCCGGAAAGCACCAACAAAGAAAGAGCATTCCCGATAACGACTCGAGCACGCTCCTTATTTCCGGCGCCGATGAAGAGGTTAAAATTTGAAGCGCCGCCGACACCGAACAAAAGACCAAACGCAACGGCAATCGTGATGATGGGAAAAGCAACGTTTGTTGCCGCGTTTCCGAGCATTCCGATGCTTTGGCCGAGAAAAATTTGGTCAACAATATTATAAAGAGCGCCGACAAGCATCGCAATAACACTGGGAACCGCAAATTTAAACAAAAGTTTTTTAACATCCGCCGTCCCGAGAATACTGCCTCCCGAAATTGATTTCATCTCACTCATAAGGGCCACCAAAAGTAAATTGCCGACTTGTTTTGAAAATTAAAGATTAAAAATAAAGATTAAAGTTAAAAACAAAATAGCGAAACAGACTAACCCAAAGTAGTATATAAATGAGACTGATTCGACAGATATAGACGAAGAAAAATATAAAACTAAAGAAATTATAAAAACAATTCTGTAAAAAAAAAATCTGTAAAAATATTTTTGTAAAAATCGTTTTTGCTAAAAAAAATAAGAGGTAAAAAACCTGTATACAGCAAAGCTGCATACAGATTAAAAGTACCTGTGTTATCACAGATTGTTTGTTTACAAGCTGTAATTTTCGGGCATGAAGACCGGAACTTCTTTGGTGTATTTGTTCATGCATTGTTCGATGAACTTAGCGCTTTCGGCCGGGAGGGCTGCAAGGTCAGTCTTGACTTTGTTCAAAGCGTTGGTTTCGAACTTTGTAAGAATGAGTTTGCCGCTGTCCACACCTTCTTGAACGATTTGGCAGCAGACTTCTGCGGCGGCTTTGGATCGGAGGTACGGGTCGTTGCCGTTTGCGGCGATAGCTTCACCGATGCGGTAAGCGTTGTCGTACGCTAAAACATAGCCTTGCGGGTCTCTGTATTTGTCAGAAAGCGTAAACAAATCTCTTAAGATTTTCTCATTGCCTGTTTTTAAGGCCGTGTTCATAAGAGCACAGTCGTAAGCAAGGGATTCTGCCCAAACTTGAACGGTTGTACCGCCGAATTCACCGTGGTATTCAACAGATTCGTTAGACCACATATCACAGCACTGCATCGTAAGGTTGCCCATGACGTCGGAGTGCGCGCATGTGGAGGTTTTTCCTTCTTGGGAAATCGGAATGCCTGCAATACTTTTGATAATGATGTGTTCGTAACCGCAGTCTTTACCGGGACCGGTCGCGCCTGCTTCGTATGCGGCGAGAGATCTTGCGGCTGAAATACAGCGAGCGACGATGGCTGTGGTGTGAGCCAAGTTTTTGTCAAGGAGACCGCCGGCGATAAACATAGCCGTGTTTGCTTGCGAACAGTCTGTGTCACCGGCAGAAACGACATTGTTTTTCTTTGCGATTTTTGTAATTTCCTGCCAGAGGAAATCCATGTCGTTTGTGCCGAGAACACCGATTGAGAAAAGAATGCCGGCCGTGTCATCACGAACGATGGAGTAGTCAAAGACTTCCTTTCCGCCCATGGATTCGATGGACAAAAGGTCAGCGCCTTGCGCGGCACATTGGTCAAAAGATTCCAAAATGTCGGAGGCCTTAGAGCGAAGAGCCAAATGTTCACGGTCTTCTCTTAAGTCGGCGATGGTGTGTCTGAGAGCGCATTTCACGCCGTATTCTTCATGGTATTCTTCCAAAATGGATTTTTGGACATGAGCCACTTCCGCGCCGACGGCCGGTTTAACGGTCAATTGTTGAACGTGTTCGGTTTCAAGAATGATTGCCGGCGCGCCGATTTGGACGATTCTGGCCATGGAGTCTTTTGTAATTCTTTCATACTCTTTAACGAGTGCTTCTGTCGAAACGCTTGATTGCGGTCTGGGAGCGTAGTTTAATTCGGGAATTGTGTAGCCCGCGCCGATTTCAATGCCGAGGCCGGCTTTGACGGGGAACTTACATTTTCCAAAGACCATTTCATCTGCATTTGCGTATGCCATTTTTGTGTATCTGTTAATTGCCATATTATTGCCTCCTCAGTGGAAGTGGAATTCGTCTCTTAATTTATCGATGTTTGCACCATTCTTTAAAATGTAATTTGCAAATTTGGGTGCTTCTGCAGCTTCTTCACCGTAAACGCCGAGGCCGAAGCTTTCAACGAATTCTTGGTTAACAGCACCGCCGCCGCATGCGAACGGAATGTTGTATCCTTTTTCAACGAGTTTATCGTTCACTTCTTTAAACGCGTACATGGTTGTGGTCATCAAAGCCGTTCCTGTAATCATAACAGGTTTGTATTCTGCAACGGCTGCGAGAACTTCTTCTGTCGGCACATCACGGCCGAGGTCAACGACATTAAAGCCGTCTGCTCGAAGAAGAGCCGCGACAATGTTTTTACCGATGTCGTGAACGTCGCCTTCTGCAACGTGGCAAACGACGGTTCCTTTGGCTTCCGGAATTTCTGCGGTTTTGGTTTTGCAGTAGTCTATTCCTTCGAGCATGGCGTCAGCGGACATCATAACGTTCGGGAGGAAAATGATACCTTGGTCATAAAGAGCGGAAACGACTCCCATCCCCGGGAGAAGCGCGTCATCAATGAGTTTAAGCGGATCATTGCCTGCATCCAAAAGAGCGTCAAGAGCATCGATGACATCGTCTTCTTCGCCGTCATAGATTGCAACAGCCACTGCTTTGTAGAGCGGATCTTTCGGATAAAGCTGTTCTGCGGCCTCATCAGGGGTCATGGTTTTTTCCATAGCCACGTTGTATCTGATAAGGACGTCTGAAATATCTTCTTTTTTAAAGTCTAACATTTTATTCATCCTGCTTTAAACAAAATTTCACACAACGGGAAGTCGTAAATACAGCCCTATAAATTTTGTCAGGGTAAAGCAAATGTAAATTCACAATATAGTTATTAAGTTTTACGCAAAAAATACAAAGGCGTTGTAATTATTGAGCAGCGATGTTAAATGACATTCTAAATGAAAAACAGGCTTAACAAAAAAAGAGAATCCTATTCGACCACATAATATATAAAAAATACATATATAAAGACAAAGGCTAAAATTTATTTGATTTCAGGGATTAAAATAAGAAAAATAGAGGAATGTAAACGAACAATCCTGACAGATAAAAAACGTGGTTTTTGAGTCAAAAAACAAAAAAAGAGAAAAAAAGTGCCGCAACTCAAAAAAATCAAAAAGAAAAAAGAAAAACGACACCGGTCCGATGAAAAATAAAAGAGGGGTTCGGCGAAAAATAAAGAACGGCTTGAAAAACCAAATTAAAACGGAAAAAAGAAAAAAAGAAGAAAGG
>JAVESN010000025.1:0-20544 GCA_034006575.1 Methanimicrococcus sp. | reverse complement strand
GGGAAAAGAAAAAGGGAAGAAAAGGGAAAAAAGAAAAAAGGAAGAAGGGGAAAAGGAAGAAAGGGGAAAAGGAAGAAAGGGGAAAAAGAAAAAAGGAAGAAGGGGGAAAAGGAAGAAAGGGGAAAAAGAAAAAAGGAAGAAGGGGGAAAAGGAAGAAAGGGGAAAAAAGAAAAAAAGAAGAAAGGAAAAAGGAAAAAAGAAGAAAGGAAAAAGGAAAAAAGGGGAAAAAAGAAAAAAGGAAGAAAGGGGGAAAAGGAAGAAAGGGAAAAAAAGAAAAAAGGAAGAAAGGGGGAAAAGAAAAAAGGGAAAAAGGATGAAAGAAAAATAATCAATAAAAATCGAATTAAGAACCGCTGCCTTTTGCTTTTTTATGGCAAGGCATTTTAAAAAACGAGTTTAAAAATAAAAAATAAAAAATAAAAAGAAATCGATTTTTTAAAAAACGTTTTGAAAAAATCAATTCTTTTTAAAATCATAACGAGAGGTTCCGACTCCGACAAACGAGATTTTAGATTCGTGCGGGGTGTCCGTCCCGATTTTCAATTCTTTTTCGGTATATGAGATTTGAATTTGGTTTTCTTTAAGGCCCGTGCTCATCAATTTGGATAAAATGAATCCTTTTCCGATTTGAAGAGCTTTTGTTTTGGCATCGTCAAACGTTTGAAAGACTTCACTCTGTCCCAAGTGAAAAACAATAAATTCGACAATCGGAATCGTGTCCGTTTCTCGAATATTTTTCTGAATCAAAACATCCGTCCGATAAGTTCCGGCACCGACAAGAGAGCCGACGGCGTTTCCGACGTCTGAGAATTCGGGCGTTAAAACTTCGGCTTGGATGAGTTGGCGAATTTCATCCGCATACGCTTTGGACGGACCCCCGATTAAAACGATTGGAACGGAGACGGCAAATTGGGTGTAAAATTCGCCGGAAAGAATTTTTCCGACGTCCCTTTTTAAAACTCCGGGAACCAAATAGCCGATTAAAGTGGAAATCATGTTGACGGCCACTTGCCGTTTTGTATAAATCGCCAAATCTTTAGGATTTTTGTGCGTCAAACGATCGATTTTTTGGGCGCCGATAAAAGAAGCTTCCGCGTCCCATTCGTCATAGTCGCCCGTAATGTGAAGCGCGTCGGTCGGTGTGAATCCGATGGGTTGGATCAATCTTTTTTGGATCAAAGATTCAAAGACGGAAGACATCGGCATTTTCCGGTCCAGCCGTTCAAAAACGTCCGACCACGAAACCGGGAACTCTTTTGAAATCACATTATAGACAAAAGATTCGGCGGTTGTCATTTCAATGGGAAGAAAATCCGTTTTGACATAAAATACGGCGGGGGAAATAAATTGAGAGATGTATTTTCGCGGGGGAAATTTGTTGTTTTTCAATTTATCCAAAAATCCCGGATACAAAACCGCGGCGCGACAAAGCGGCATAACGCGAAGCGGCCCGAGATAAATTTTTCGATTCGGGTCGTCGGTTGCGTAAACGTGACTGTCGCCGCCGGTGGCTGCTGTTTCCATTCGAATCGCTTTAACACGCGTTGACCATCCGCCGACAACCGCGCCGGATTCTTCCATTTGAGGAATACCGTCTTTAATCAGCGCCACATCCGTGCTGGTGCCCCCAATATCGATCATGGCGCACGTTTTTAAACCGGACAAATACGCGGCCCCCATCAAACTTGCCGCCGGTCCGGAAAAGATGGTTTCGATGGGTTTTTCAAGCGCCTCTTCAATCCCGACAGCCGAGCCGTTGCATTTGAGCATGAGAAGCGTTGCGTTCATGCCGATGTTTTTCATTTCTTCCACGATGGATTTTGTAAAGTTGTATGTAATCGGAATCAATTGGGCGTTTAAAAAGGCCGTGACCGCGCGCTCATACGCGCCGAGGTCTTGAGAAAGCTCATGCCCGCAAACAACCGGATGTCCCGTCAATTTAAAAATTTCTTCCTTGACGCGAAGCTCGTGTTCCGAATTTCGAATGCTGAACAGAGAGGAAACCGCAAACGCGGAAACCCGGTCTTTGACACGAAGAGCGAATTCTTTGACGGATTCGATGTCCAGCGTTTCAAACTCATTCCCATTGCTGTTATGCCCGCCCGAGACGACGCAATATATTTGAGCCGGCAGCGTTTCCGGAATATTGTACTCCCCGACCATAATCAATCCGACGGGAAAACCTTTGTTTTCTAAAATCGTGTTTGTTGAAAGCGTTGTTGAAAGAGAAACGACGCTGACGTTTTTTAATTTGTCTCGATCCAATAATCCGATTGAGTTTTTGATGCCTTCAAGAGGATCCGGATAAGTCGTCAAAGCTTTACCGGCTTGAGCGACAGACCCGTCTTCATCGCAAATTAAAACCGCGTCCGTATACGTTCCACCTGCATCGATTCCTAAACTGTAAACCATATTATATTCACTTCATTTACGTTTTTTTAAAAAAACTGTTTTAACACAATACAAATCTTTTCCGTCCTATTTATTTTTTATGAAAACATGAAAGCAAACAAAAAAAATGAAAACGGATAAATCAACAATACGACAAAGTCCAAACCGATGGTTTAAACCGAGAACCTGAAACCAAGAGTTAAAACTAAATTGGAATAAAATTCAAATCCAAATCAAATATAAACCAGATAAAATATAAATCAAACCAAATCCAAATCCAATCCAAAAACGAATCGGATGAATGAAAAAGAAATCATTTTAAAAATAAAATCAAATCGGAATAAAGAATTCCGATGAAATTGTCATATTTTTTTGATTATCTGTGTTTTAAATCAGCACGGCAGTTTGTAGCCGGTTTCGTTTAAAACGATTGTCATTGCCGTATAAAACGCGACAAATCCTAAAATCAAAGCCAATATACCCGCAATCGTTGCAATAAGGGCGATGCCCGTGAAATAGAAAATCGCGGTTATGATGAAAACAGCGGTCAAAAGAGCGAAGACCGCAATTAAGAACTTAGCTTTTAATTTAATAACGCCAAACAGCATGGTTCCGGAAAGAAGAGCCCAGACCAAAAGGTAAACGCCGATACTGATTGCGCTTGCCGGATCGGATCCAAACGGCGCAATTAAAATATATGCGAAACTGATCCAAAACATTCCAAAGGCGCAAAATGCGACCGTTTCAAATGTATTTCCTTTTTTAAAGGCCATTAAGCCTGCACAAAATTGAGCGATACCGCCGACAAAAATTGACATAGAAATCAATGCGAGAGCATCTGAAAAGATTCCCAAATCAAAGAAAGCCAACATAATCGTAGTCATACTGAATCCGGTTAAACCGAGAGCCCCCGGCGTTGCCCAAGAATCACATATTCTAATCACTTGTTCAGATTGAGACATTTTTATTCTCCCTTTTTAAAACAATTTAACCATATTATCGAAGACAGAGAAATAAAAAATAAAATCACTGTCAACACACACACCAAAAAAATATTTGAATAATGAAATTAAAACACACATATAATTCCATAAAATTTATTTTTCCGGCAATTACGACTATAAATTTTTGTTCTTATAAAATTTTCAGTTCAAAATTTTGGATTATATCCTCGATAACAAATGTTTTTTAAAAAGAAAAAGCCGACAAAACCGATAAAAAACAGAAAAAATAGAGAAAAAAAATAAATAAAAACGGATAAAAAGTCAATAGAAATAGAGAGAAAACAGACAAAAAAAGAAAAAGAAGAGATAAAAGATAGATGAAAATAGACAAAAAATAAATAAAAAATCAATAAAACTCAATAAGAAATCAATAAAACTCAATAAGAAATCAATAAAGCCCAACAAAAAATCAATAAAAACCAACAAAAACAAATAAAGACAAAAACAAATAGAGACAAAAAAGAATAAAAATAGAAAACGATGGAATTCAATTAAAATAAATCAAAAAAAGAAAAATGGAAGAACCATTTTTCAATTATTTAAATAATTACATCGGCAATTTGTAACCGAGTTCGTTTAAAACGATGGCCATTGCGGTATAAAGTGCGGCTGCTCCCAAAAGGAAAGCGCAAAAACCGGCAACGGTGCCGAGCATGGGGACGGTAACAAAATGCGCTGCGGCCGTTACGAAGAAAGTTAAGACCAACAAAGCAAAAATGACGACCAATGCTTTAACGCCCATTTTTAATGTTCCGAAGAACAAACCGAGACCGAAAACGCCCCAAAGCAAAAGGTAAAAACCAAGTGCGATATCGCCGGCTGCGGCGGCTCCGAACGGTTGGATTAAAAGATATGCGAAGCTGAGCCAAAAAACACCGAATCCGGTAAACGCAACCGTTTCGAATGTGTTTCCTTTTTTCCAGGCCATCATCCCGGCAAGCAGTTGCGCAAGCCCGCCGACAAAAACAGCCATCGCAATAACGGTCAGATTTTCAGGAACGATTCCCATGTTATGAAAACTAAGAGTCAGTGTTGCCAACGAAAACCCTGTTAAACCGAGAGCGCCCGGGTTTCCGGTCGTGTCGGCCAATTTAATAATTTGTTCACTCATTGTTTTTCCTCCGATTAAATAAAACCCCTGTTTCGAAGTCATTTAATCCTTGTTCGTTTTGTAGATTATATATAATGTATGATAATGATAGAGTTGCCGAAATCGGCAAATTGCAAAAGAGAATAATACTTTAAAAACTTTTCAGTCAAAAATAAATTTTAAAAGAATCATCAAGAGACGTATATGGAAATAAAAACGTGTTGCCGCGAATGACGTAATCCAAAACGACGAATGGCGTAAAAAATGAGCAGGCGAGAGAAAAATATACGACAATTTCAAACAACGAAAATATTGAAAAAAAAGAAGTCAAAGAAAAAATTAAACGAAAAACAAAAGAAAAGTTAAACGAAAGTCAAAAGAAAAGTTAAACGAAAAACAAAAGAAAAAACGGGAAACAAAAAACTGCCGATGAAAATGAAAAGAAAAAACCGCCGATAAAATGAAAAGAAACAAAAACTGCAGACGAATGTGAAAAAAGTGGAGAACAAAAAACCGTCGGCGGAATATAAAGAGAGCAAAAAAAAACCGCCAACAGAAAATGAAAATATACCGGCGGCAAAAATCCGGCGAAACAAATAAAAAAGGACGGAAACAAGAAATACAAATTGTAAAAAACGCGGCGGTCAATGAAAAATGTGGCAACAAAAAATCGACGGGAATGAAAAGGAACTCTTCCGCCCATGTAAAAGACACGAACGATAAGTGTGGTAAAATATAAGACACAAAATGTGAAAAGTATTTCGTTAATTTAAAACACAAAAAAATAAAAAGAGAAAAAATAAAATATATTTTTAAAGAAAAGGAGGTTAAAATACTCTTTAAAAATAAGATGGAGGTAAAAAAGAAAGATAGATTTAATGTATTTTTTAATGTATTTTTTAATGTATTTTTTAATGTATATTTAATTGGATTTTAATGTATATTTAATGTGGAGTTTAATGTATAATTAATGTGGAGTTTAATGTATATTTAATGTATTTTTTGTTTAAATATAAAAATAAAACCGAATGAAACAAAAATGTTTCAAACGGTTCATGTTTTTATCGATTACAAAACGTAGTTTTCTGTTTTAAAGACCGGGATTTCGGCTTTGTATTTTGTCATGCAGTTTTCAACAAATTTGGATTTTTCTGTCGGAAGCGCCGCCAAATCCTTTTGAACTGCGGCCAATGCGTTTAATTCGAATTTTGTCAAAGACAATTTTCCGCTCTTGACCCCTTCGTCCAAAATGGTACAGCATGTTTCTGCCGCGGCTTTTGAACGGAGGTATGTGTCGTTTCCGTTCTTTGCGATGGCTTCTCCGACGCGGTAAGCATTGTCGTAAGCCAAAACATAGCCTTGCGGGTCTCTGTATCTGTCAGAGAGCATGAGCAAATCACGAAGGACTTTTTCATTGCCCGTTTTTAAGGCCGTGTTCATCAAAGAACAGTCGTATGCAAGCGATTCAACCCAAACTTGAACGGTTGTGCCGCCGAATTCACCGTGGTATTCGACAGATTCGTTGGACCACATGTCACAGCACTGCATGGTTAAGTTGCCCATGACGTCGGAGTGAGCACAGGTGGATGTTTTTCCTTCCTGAGTGATCGGAACACCTGAAATCGCTTTGACGATGGTGTTTTCATAACCGCAGTCTTTGCCCGGGCCTGTCGCGCCGGATTCGTACGCCGCAAGAGATCTGGCAGCCGCAATACAGCGTGCAACGATTGCCGTTGTGTGGGCTAAGTTTTTGTCAAGAAGACCACCGGCAATGAACATGGCGGTGTTGGCTTGAGCACAGTCTGTGTCACCTGCGGCAACACGTCCTGTTTTTTTGGCAATGCTTGCAATGTTTTGCCACACGAATTCCATGTCGCTTGTACCAAGCACACCGATACCGAATAAAACACCGGCGATATCATCACGAACAATCGCGTAGTCGAAAACTTCTTTTCCGCCCATGGATTCGATGGACAAGAAGTCGGCGCCCTGTGAAGCACACTGTTCAAAAGCGTCCAACATCACGTCGTTTTTCGAACCGCGAAGAGCCAAGTAATCTCTGTCTTCACGAATGTCACCAATCGTGTGTCTGAGACCGCATTTCACACCGTATTCTTCATGATATTCTTCTAAAATAGATTTTTGAACGTGAGCAATTTCTGCGCCCCAACTCGGATTGTTGGACATTTGCTGAACGTGTTCGGTTTCAAGAACGACGGCCGGAGCACCGATTTGAACGATTCTGGCCATGGCGTCTTTTGTAATTCTTTCATATTCTTTGACAAGCGCATCTTTAGAAACACCGGCTTGCGGTCTTGGAGCGTAGTTTAATTCCGGGATGGCATATCCGGCTCCGATTTCAAGGCCTAATCCGCCTTTGACCGGGAATTTTGCTCTTCCAAAAACCATTTCATCTGCATTTGCGTATGCCATTTTTGTATATCTGTTAACTGTCATTTTTGATGCCCCCTCAGTGGAAGTGGAATTCGTCCCTTAAATTATCGATGTTTGCGCCGTTCTTTAAAATGTAATTTGCGAACTTAGCGGCTTCTGCGGCTTCTTCGCCGTAAACACCGAGGCTGTAACTTTCAACGAATTCTTGGTTAACGGCACCGCCGCCGCATGCGAACGGGATGTTTAAACCTTTTTCAACCATTTTATCATTGACTTCTTTGAAGGCGTACATCGTTGTCGTCATCAAAGCCGTTCCCGTCACCATAACAGGTTTAACTTCGGCGGCTTTTGAAACAACTTCATCCACCGGGACATCACGGCCCAAGTCAATCACATCAAAACCGTCCGCTCGAAGAAGCGCGGCAACGATGTTTTTACCGATGTCATGAACGTCTCCTTCGGCGACATGGCAAATAACAGTTCCTTTTGATTGCGGAATTTCTTTGGTCTTGGATTTACAGTAGTCTATGCCTTCAAGCATGGCATCTGCGGACATCATGACATTGGGCAGGAAAATGATACCTTCATCGTACAACGCTGAAACAACGGCCATTCCCGGGAGAAGAGCTTCGTCGATGAGTTTTAAAGGATCTTTTCCGGCATCTAAAAGAGCGTCGAGTGCGTCAATGACGTCGTCCTCTTCTCCATCATAGATGGCGACAGCAACTGCTTTTAACAATTTATCTTTTGGATAAAGTTGCTCTGCAGCTTCGTCAGGAGTCATGGTTTTTTCCATGGCCACGTTATATCTGACAAGGATTGTTGCAATATCTTCTTTTTTAAAGTCTAACATAATAGATTCTCCGTTTCGATGTATTATAAGGAGAAAAGGAAAACAACCACACATTCCATTTTTTATTTATTCGGATCCGAACCGCAAACGATTTTTACACACAACGGGCCAAAATACACACACGAATCCGTTTTGTCTAAAATCGCACACTTCTATTGAAACGCACTTTACACACACTTTGATTTCAACAAACGTGTTTTAATACAAATATGAAACACACACACAAATTTGTATTAAATCAGAGGACCAAAATTGATGAGACCCGATAAAGTTTAAAGATAAGCCTTTACCGGAAACAATTTGGTTGTTTTGACTCAAACTCTCCCTACACGAACCATATTTATAATTTGTAAGAACCGCGTAAATTACGCACTTACAATATTCTATTTGTCGGATTGAAGTATATACATTAAACGACTCCTTTTTTTTTAAATAACTTCTTAAAAAGAAATCAATCGAAGAAAAATATAAAACAAATTAGATGAACCGAATTGCTCCCCGATTCGATAAAATCAAAAAGACCAAATTATAAAGATTGATTAAAATAAAAAAGTTCAAAAATATTGTCAAAATTTTTGATAGTTTGAACGACTATTGTTATATGATTAAACCAAATTATATGGATAAAACCAAGCTTATCAGGAAAAATTATCAAATAAAATCATAAGAATATTGAAAAAAACGAGAGGGAGAAAAACAAAGGGATAAATATATATACAATAATCCAACCCGATGTTCTTTTAATAAAGAGAACCGAAAAAGCAGACAATAAATAAAAATTACAACAGTGTTATAATTTTGACATCCGTCGTCGATTCAACAGTACGCATTGAAAAGAAACGGCGCCTAAAAAATACAAATACCCGTCAAAAAATAAACGACGATTGTTGCTTAAAACACCGCGGGCATACAAGAGACACACAAATTTGAAAATAACAATGCGCCCATAAAAAATAATCGGCGCCCAAAAAAACATGTCACGCTCAAAAAAATAGAAACGGCAGTCAAAAGATATGTGAGCCCTAAAGGTAAAAACGGCAATCAAAAAACGTACCGCGCCAAAAAAATAAAATTTACAGCCAAAAAACAAGTCGTGCCGGAAAGATAAAGGCACCTCCAAAAAAATAGAAACGGTAACCAAAAAAACATGCCGCGCTCAAAAAGATAAGAAGTGTAACCAAAATGACATGTTGAACCCGAAAAGAAAAAGGAGGGCAGAAAAGAAGGAGAAAAAAAGAAAAGGAAAAGAAGGGAAAGGAAAAGAAGGAGAAAAAAAGAAAAGGAAAAGAAGGAAAAATATAGAAAATATCAAATCCCTTTTCCGATTTCACTTTTCCTGAGCCAATCGATATCGGATTGGTAAAGCTCGCGAAGGTCTTTTAATCCGAGCTTCAACATTGCAACGCGGCTGACGCCAAGACCCCACGCCAAAACCGGCTCTTTTATCCCCAGAGGCGTTGTCACTTCTTTTCTGAAAACACCGGCGCCGCCGAGTTCAACCCAACCGAGGCCATCAATCCAAACTTCGGGTTCAACGCTCGGCTCCGTGTACGGAAAATAGCCGGGACGGAAACGAACTTCTTCAAAACCCATTCTGTGATAGAATTCTTTTAAACAACCGAGCAGGTCCGCAAAACTCATATCTTTGTCCATGACGACCCCTTCCAATTGTTCAAATTCGGGTGTGTGCGTCGGATCAATCGTTTCGCGGCGGTAAGCGCGATCAATACAAAACGCTTTGATCGGACCGACCGGATTGTCCGCCAAATATTTGACGGTAACGGCGGTCGTATGCGTGCGCAAAACGTTTTTTTCGGCAATGTCGGAACTCCAGCGATATCCCCAACCGCAAGAGCCCGTGTCTCCGCCGGTTTCATGAGCGTCTCGGATTTTATCGACATAAATCTCCGGCAATTCCGAACGCGATTCCAAATGAAAAGTATCCTGCATTTCTCGGGCGGGATGGTCTTGCGGTTGGAAAAGAGCGTCGAAATTCCAAAAAGAAGATTGAATGATATCCCCTTTGATTTCCGTAAAACCCATTTCCAAGAAGATTTGACGCATTTGATCAATCAAACGCTGGTAAGGATGAATTTTCGCGCCGTAAATCGGTTTAACGGGTTTTTGAACTTTGTACGGGCGGTAATATTTGTTTTCCCACTCCCCGCTTTTTAAAAGTTCGGGCGTGATTTGAGCAATTTCTTCCGTGATTTCAATGCCTTTTGCGACAAAGGATTTGCCGGTCTCCGTAATCAAAATGCGGCGCTTTGTGTATTCTTCTTTTTCCAAAAGTTTTCGTTTTAACAAATCGGAAATCACATTTTTAGAAACCAATTCCTTCGGCAATTCAAAAACCGGATCGAACGTATCGCTTTCCAATGAGTTTTCATAAATGTCGCTGAGAATATTTTCATCCTCTCCCTTGGGCGCGTCCCCGAGCGGGATAAGAATTCCGTTTTCGATTTTCGCCCATTTTTTCTTTAAAAGCCAGCCGGTCGCGATGCCGATAAGCTGAAGGGGAAAAGATTTTCGAAGGTCTTCAAGAGAGGTTTCACCGTCGATGCTGTCAATGATTTGCCGTTCCGGAAGACCGATTTTCGCGTACTCTTTTCCCTCTTCGGAAAGACCGTAAAGCTCAAAAAACTCCTCCTCGACTTTTGAAAGACCTTTTTCCTCCAAAAGGAAAGCCGCTTGCATTGAAGCGTCCGCGTTTAAATCCGATATCTCGACAATATCTTTAAGTTCGGCGGTTCCGATTTCATTCAAAGACAAAAGAACCTTTTTTTCATTATTCGTTAAATCATAATCTGCCATTTTCATAACACCCTGATTTGGGTTGAAACATAAAATTTGACGATGTTTTGCATTAATAAAAATTATGTACAAATTGAGTCAATGATTATTTATCAATATATTTACCCTTAATGAAACTCATCTTTTATATTCTCTGTTGTTACAATCCGATATTTATTTACAATTCGGCCGGCTGCCGGCAATTCAAATCTGCCGCATTCCTTCGAAATCTGCTGTCGCAATCAAACTCTGCTGCAGACAAAACAAATCTGCCGCTGCAATTCAAATCTGCCGCTGCAATTCAATTTGCTGTTTACACTTGCAATTCAATTTGCTGTTTGCACTTGCAATTCGATTTGCGAGCGGAAATCCGATTCATTATTGCGGTTTATCGTCAATGTTTTGGAGATAGGATTTTTTATTGCCTCTTATAATCAATCCCAAAAAACGGCAATAAATCATACGCTTCTTCTCTTTTTTGCTGAAGATTCGTCAAAAAGGCTTCCATTTTGCCGGCCGCGTTTTTCTTGCATTCCCCGCATAAAATATTTCCGCCGGTACAATCCGCTCTCATTTGTTCCAATTCGCCGTCATCATCCGTCAGATGGAAGAAACAAAGTTCGTAAACGGAGCACTTATTAAATTCGCCGCCGAGTTTGCGCTGCTCTTCGGCCGATTCTCTGCCGCCGGTCTTGGCTTTCATGATTTTTTTAGCTGCCGATTTCGGGTCTTCAAAAAGCGCGATGTTGCTGTCCGGAATGCTGCTTGACATTTTGCCGCCGGTCAGGCCGCTCATAAATCTGTGATACGTGGAGGCGGGCGGGATAAAAGCGTAACCGCCGGCGGAAAGTTCTGTTTTTTGGACGGTTTTTGAGATGTCGTCTTTTGAGATCTCACCCAAAACATCAAGATGCTCTTTGGAAAGTTGGGTTTGAATGGTTTTGAATTGTTTGCGCAAACTTGAATCTATTTCCTTTAAAACCCCTTCCGGTGCGTTTTTACTTCGGACGCTCCAATATTTTTCCCCCGTTTTTTGATCCGTTCGCTCTTCAATCAAAAAGAAATTCATTTTCGCCGCGATATCGCGCGTCAATCGAATGTGCGGGTCTTGGTCGGCGCCGACCGGAACGACCACCGGAATCGGCCCGCCGAATTGAGGCAACTGGTTGTGCAATATGTCTGCGCCCTGCGTGAGTACGGCAATCATGTGCGCTAAATGCGTCTCGCCCGAAAATCCGTAAATGGCCGCCATTTCCGAAAAATTCACTTTCGTGCCGAGCTCAAACGCTAAATCTTTAACCGGCTGATTTTCCGATTGGAAATAAAGCCTTGTTTTTTCGGGCTTTAAGCCCAGCGCAATCAAACTGATTAAATACTCTTCAACGCCGATGCGCTTACACTCTTCCCACGTGTATCCGCGAACAGCATGCGCTTCACGGTCCGCGATTCCCACAACGACCGTCCCCCCTTGTTGCTGATACCAAATGATTTGATCCATGACCATTTTGTGCCCGAAATGCGCTTTTCCGGTCGGCATAAACCCGTCTAAAACGACAAACGGCTTTTTATTTTGAATGGCATCGACAATCCGGTCATAACCGCGATGCCCGAAAACAATCCCGCGTTTCATGTATTTGTGAGGATTTGGAATATCGTCCAACAATTCCTCAAACGGCTGAATGCCGAATTCGTCAAAGAGTTTTGAATAGTCGCTGATTTCAGAAGACTTCCACGGATCTAATTTTTGCGTCATGAAAAATCACATAAATAAAAATTGAAAACTTGTAAAATTAAAAAATAATTTCAGATGAATGAATAACATAAAATCATCTTCTTATTTATTATTGTTTTTAAAAAAAAGGAAAAAGAAAAAGAAAAAGAAAAGGAAAAGAAAAGAGAAAAAAAGAAAAAGACGGAAAATAGAAAAATAAAGAATAAAAAAACAAAAAAGAAAAAGACGGAAACTGAATGTGAAAGAGGAAAAACAAACAAAAAAATGGAAATTGAGAAATAAGAAGCGAGAGAAGAAAAATAAAAGGCAAAAATAAAAAGAGGGAAAATAAAAACAAAAAACAGCGATATAAAACAGAAACATGAAACGGAAAAGAAAAAAACAAAAGAAAAACAAAAGAAATAAAAAATAAAAGAAATAAAAATAAAAGAAATAAAAATAAAAGAAATAAAAAATAAAAGAAATAAAAAATAAAATAAATAGAGTTAAAACGGAAAAATTCGATGACATGAGGGATTTTTGTTTGTTCAAATCCGATATTTAAAATTTAGCTTAAAGTTTAGACTTTTTGAGAAAAATGGAAAAAAAGAATTATAGCGAGGGATAGATTCGAACTATCGGTCTACGGGTTATGAGCCCGTCGGGATCTCCTGGCTACCCCACCTCGCTTCATATTCAAAACAGATTCATGACGAGCATGAATGAGTACTCCTAAAATAGAGAGAACCTATATAAGTTCATCCCTAAAAGAAAAGGAATAAAAAAACAAATGTCTGATTTTTCAGACATTTGAATTCATTTTTGTTTCGTTAAAGTAATGCCATGTTCAAAATATTTTTTTGATTATGAATGATTAAGCGGGTTGTTCATTTTTAATGAAATCGTTGCTGTCATCCATAATTTCGTCAGTCATTACCCCACGCGTCAGTTTAAGAATAATACCGGCAATGAAGCCCGCAATTAATGTTCCAACCATAACAACAATTGCGGAAACGACGTTTGTGAAACTGCCGATGACGATGGCTGCAACAATTGCGCCAAACAGTCCACCGACTCCGTGAAGGTTATGAACACCCATGACATCCAAAATTCCCAGCTTTCCGCAGAGCCACGGATTGAGATAAATGAAACACAATGCCGAAATAATACCCGCCATGACGCCGATTAAAAGCGCGCCCCACGGGCTGACGGAAAGAAGCGGAGATCCGATGGCAACCGGTCCTGCCAACATCGCATATGTGTAAACCAGCGGATTGACTTTCTTTTCAACCGCCTGACAAACGGCATATGCGGAAATAATGGAACCGAGTCCGGCCATGTAACAAGTCATTGTTCCCCAAAAAACTTGTTCCGGCGGCAATAATGCGGTGACGAATGCCGGCCAAAAGACCCAAAGAATCATAGACGCCAACCAAACAAAACTGACACTGTGCGTGGATGTGTACATGGGTTCATCAAAGGCTTTCTTTTCGCGAATCGCTAAAGCAACGCCTAAACCAAAGTAAGCCGCACACATGTGGACAAGAATAGATCCTCCCGGATCTGTTGTAAGTGAACCAAAAAGAACCTGGTTTCCAATAAACCATTCAACAAGAGCGTAAACAGGCGCAAATAAAAGGCCCGCCAACAAATATTGCCACATTTTAATAGTGCCCAAAAAGACACCAATCGCAATAACAACAGTAATCGAACATATGACTCCCCGAATCATAAGTGCTTGGTCCCATACGGCACCGAAAATAAATTCTTGAATGGCTAAATATCCGATGAAACTTGTCGCCGCGACCAAAAGTGTTGCCAACGCGACACTCCATTCAAATTTGCGGATAAACATCATTAAAAATGCAACCATCATCAGCATAAACCATACGCCGAGATTTTTGATAAATTTAAAGTTTTCATCCACGCTGTCATTATCATAAGTCGTCGTGTCGCCGGGAATTCCAGTTGTCGGAGCGGTTGCTGAGACAATATAAATCGCACCTGCGAATAAAATAAGACCTAAGACAATAAACAAAATAGTTTTTGTTTTAGAATCCACTAGTTGACCCCCCAATTAATATACATTTTATAATTAACACATTAAAACACATAAAAACACAACAAACATTAAAAAGAAAAAAATGTAAGTTATGCCCTTAAAAAGAAGGGCGGTTTATTTATATATATTTTATTATCAGATTGCGGCCTTTTTTAAAGAAAGACAAAGATAATAAATGTTTAAATACAGTTACATATTAAGTTTAATTCAATTAAAATCAATAAAAATCAATTCTAACAACTTAAATCAGTGCAAAGCTATGCCACACAGATGTACAAAATGCGGTGCCGTGTTTGAGGATGGAGACTCCGTCATTTTAACGGGCTGCCCGGAATGCAAATGGAATAAATTCCTTTATGTGAAAGCGGAAGAGACGTCAAAAGAGTTAAAACCGGAAAGCGTTGAAGCTGTTTCTTCGAATCGGGATACGGAAAAAATGATCGCGGAAAAACAAGAAAAAACGATTGACGACGTTCTTGAAAATATTGACCGCGCTTTGGATTCGGATGACGTCAATAAAAAAGAACTGGACCTCGACCGCGTTGATTCCATAAGAATATTGAACACGGGATCTTATGAATTAAATTTAGGCTCCATTATGAAAAAAGAAGAAATCGTTGTCGGAATCAAAGAAGAAGGGCAATACGCCATTGATTTGCCGATGATGCTTCAACAATCCGGAAAAAAGGAAAAAAAAGGGAAAAAGAAATAATTTCAATAAGACTGATTTTCAAAACACTCATCACATAATGGTTTTGAATAAGTCGTGTTGGCCGGCCTTCCGCAATTAAAACAATATTTTTCAGAAAAATTCTCATTTTTATAACGAGCCCAAGAAGAATAGCAATTATTACAAAGCGGTTTCTCGATAGTATCTTCAATTTTATCATGACATCGAATGCAATAACATTCGGAAGGACCTAAAATAACATCTTTAATTAAATTAAAAATTCCACCCTCGGGCGGTTTTTTTGTTTTTATTGCGTTATTGGAGCCTGTCGGCTTTTTTGGTTCCGCTTTCTTTTTTAATTCCGGAGAAGATGGACCGGATGATTGCGATAATGTTTGGTTTTGTTTAGCAATGCGATAGAGCGTTAAAACTTCTTTTCGAAGAGCATTATAAGCATCATATGCATCAACACCAACGTCCTCTTCGTTGGTTTTTTTAATCAATACACCCAATTCGGCATTATTTTCTTGAGAGTACTGATAAAGATTCATAGATGTAATAATAGCCATCGACTCATTCAAATAGCATTTCGCATGTAAATTATCAAGAATAAGAATTTCCGCATTAAGCTCTTCTAATTTGCTTTTTTGATTGGTTTTGTCCTCTCTGTAAATTAAAGTAATTGAAACATTTCTGGAATGGGCATCTCTTAAAAAACCGAATAGGAGAGTCGATATTTGAAGGTACGGACTGATCAAAATAATTTCTTTTTCTGCATTTTTAATCATATCCGTTAACCTTGCGGAACAATTTGTTGTGTCTAAAACAATAACCATTAAAATCACCAATTTTTTATTTTGAAATATTATTCCTCTTTTTTAACCGCGACCACGCCCATGTGATCTGTATGAAACGGCGCCAAGTCCGCTGTTTTTAAGATGTTGAAAGAAACGTTTTGGTTTTTTTCAAGAAGTTTGATTTCCTCGGCGAATATTTTTTTCGGGTTTTTGGCAACGTCTATGCTTCTGGCTTTTAAAGATAAAATCAAATGCCCGCCGTCTTTTAAGAAATAAGCGGCGTTTTTACAGGCGATTTCGGCTTGATTGGGTTGGGCGACATCTTGGAAAATGACGTCCACAGGCTCAACGATCGGGAAATAAAGCTCCGGGCGGGCGGCATCGGAAAAAATCGGGATGATGTTCTTTCTTTTTTCAGCCAACATCACCAAATGGCGCATCGGGCGTTCGGAAAATTCAACCGCGTAAACGACGCCCGCACCTTCCGATAAGATATCGGAAACATGGCTGACGGTTGTCCCGGACGCGGCGCCTAAATAAAGAACGCGAGAATCCGTGCTCAACGGAATTTTAATCTTTTTTTGATAAAGAGCGCCGAGTTTGCTGCGTTTCGGATCCCATGAGCGGTATTCGACTCCGTCGTCATCCGTCATCATTTTTTCACCGTAAACAGAAACCGTCGGCGCGGCGTTTTGGGTATAGAGTTGAAACTTTCCGCGCATTTTTCCTTCATAAACGCCAGCGGAATAAGGTTTAAGCGTCATATTTAACCTCCGCCGCATTTTTTTTGGGTTCGCGGTTAGCGTTTGCCGCTTTGATTCGGTTGATTTTCGCATTCAAATCCGCATCAATTTTCGGATTGATTTTGCCGGAATAGTAATCCGTTCGCGCCGCCAAGCTGACGGCGGCGGCAAAAGCGCGCGCAATTTTACCGCGCAAACGAAAAGGCGCCGTATTTAAAAGCGGATGACTGAAAATAATACCGTGCTTCGGTGACGGCGCGTTGGACCGCAGGTGTTTAACCATGGCTTTTTCCGCACCCATCACTTGAATGCTTCCGGACGGGAGAGCCGCCAAATTTTTAAGACCGCAGGCCATGCTCAAAAGGCGGGCCCCCAAAACAACACCGGCTAATTGAGATAAATTTGGAGCCGTCTCTCCCATTTTATTTTCAATGAAGGACTCAACCGCTTTTTTTCGTTCGTAAAGCGAAAGAACGTCGTCTGCAAAAGATCGCATCAAAAACAAATCTTCGTGTGACGCCGGCGCGCCCATTTGGGATTTTGAAGTCGACTCCGGACTTTTTGAAACGAAACGAACATACTCTTCGTTTGATAAATCCAGCTCGGGATAATAAGCGCTGTACCAATCAACCAGCCGCTCCGTTAAATGATTGATTGTTTCATTTAAATCATCCAACGCTTCGACGGCTTGAATGACTTTTTTATCTTCCGTCAGAGAAGCGGAAAGCTGGCGGCGCGCCGTTTGAATGGCCGTCTCGCGAAGCTTAGAAATATAATCCGCATCCGATTCCGTCAATTCCGTCGATTCCGCCTGCTTTGCCGCCGCTCGATAGTCCGGTTTTTGTTTTAAAAAAACGGGTTTGAGCGCGGAAACGAATTTCAAATTTTGAGAGGAAGAAAGAATTAAGAGAAGACGATCGGACAATTCAAGAGGTGTTGCGGCAGAAAGATTTTCCGACAATTCGAAGTCGCCTTCATAAGAAAGCTTGCCAAACCAAGTCAAAAAGCTTTTTGAGGAGTCAGGCATGATAAACCGCTCCGCTGTTGTTGGCTTTTGTAATCAGGACTTCACTGCCCTGCGGCATTTTTTCAAGAAGAGCGGATTTTAATTCTTCGGATTGTTTGCGATCGTTTGAGAAACCATAGACGGCCGGACCGAACGAGCTGATACCTGCGCCGTAACTGCCGTTTTTCAGCATCAAATCCATCACCGCTTTAACTTCGTCGGATTGGATTTGAACCTCGTGTTTTTTAAAACCTGTTTTTTGCAAAAGATTGACCGCGTTTCCGAGACCCTCGATATTTTTTTCAAGGATGGACGGAATCATTTGCATGAGAATGATGTGAGAGATTTCGCGAACGTCATTTATCGGGACCGGACAAACTTTTTGGAAAAAATGTTTTTCATCCTCTCCACTGATACCTGTTTTGGGCGAAACGGCAACAACGATATCCCACTCCGGAAAGTTCAGTCGAAGAAGAAGGTCTGCCGGCGGCGCCGTGCTTCTTGAGGAGGGGAAAAACCCGTTTTTATCAGACATTTTATGACCGGAATCCACAATAAATCCGCCGTTTTCAAAGGCTAAAACGCCGATTCCAGAAGTTCCGCCGCGGCGTGTCATTTGCGCCAACTCTTTCACACTTTTATTAAGGCCGTACAGACTGTTGACGGCGGCGGCGGCCGATAAAGCCAGCTGCGTTCCCGAGCCGAGACCGATGTGCGGGCGAATGGAGGATAAAAATTCAAATTCGACGCCTTCGTTTTCGGGCAAAAGAGGCGCGACCAGCCGGGAGATGTGTTCTTTGAAATCGGGACCGGCGGATAAAACGTCGCCGTTTTCGGACCGTTGGGTAACAGCAATCGTATCCGATTTTTTGGCGCGAAGCCAAACGCCGCCGTCTTCCAATGCCAAGCCGACACTGCCGTCTAATCTGCCCAGCCCCCCGTTCATATCGATTAAGCCCATATGAATACGAGAAGGCGTTTTTATTTCAAACATAGAATTCGCATAATATTGTTCGCTTATTAATAAATGTAACCAAAATGTAACCAAAAAAAGAACTCAAAACATTTAAAGTTCTTTGTTTGGCTCGAAGGAAAATGATGTTTGTTTTTTCATTTTTTATTTCTTTTCCGCCTTTTTTTCCGCTATCTTCTCCGCCTTCATTTCCGTTTTCTTTTGTTTTCGTTCGTTTCTCCATGTACGAATAGAATGCAAAATAAAATAAGGATAAAGATAGTTCATGAAAACTTTTCGCGTGCTTTTTCGGAACGAAAACCGGATTATCGGAACAAAAAGACGCGAGATTCGGAAGGAAAAAGAAAAGTCCGCGTCCGCTTCAAACATTTCGCGATTCAAAATTGGAATGAGGGAAATATTGTCACGAAGCGCCGCGTTTAATTCTCTCGCCTTTTTTCTTTTTTTGGAACTTTTCGATTCGGATTCGATTCCCGATAAAAAAACGCAAACCGATGAGTTAAAAGAATAAACGCCTCCGAACAAAAGCGCCGTGTTGGCCGGATCGAAAAGACCGAAAACGATATTTGCCGACATTTTATCGATATCGGTTCGAAATAACAAGTCGCTCGTTAATCGAGCGGCGGATTTTGAGATTAAACCGAATGCGACGACGGAATCCGACGCGAATTGTTTGGGATTTGAAAGATCAACGTAACGTTTGATTTCATCAAAAGATTCTGAAAAGTCGCCGACCATATCGCTTTTTATTTCATCGCCCGATCCGCCGCCCGACTCAAAAAGGACACCCGATTCGCCGTCAAAACCGTCATCGAAATCGCTGCTCAAATCATCATCAAAGACGCCATTGAAATCATCATCAAATTCACCATTGGAACCATCATCAAAATCACCATTGGAACCATCATCAAAATCACCATTGGAACCATCATCATTTTCGTTGGAAAGATTAAAACCGTCGGAACGGTCTTCGGATTGATCCAAGGTTTTCGTTTGGGACGGCTCGGGTTTTTCAATAGAGGTTATTCCGACACTATCGATTTTAAAAAGATCTTTTGAGTTTGTTTCAACGCCCGATTCGGAAATCGTTTCACCGGCATGTAAAATAATTTCATAATCGGCGTAACTGTTTTGACAAAGTTCTTTTCGAACGGTGATTTTTTCATCCGTGACCGTTAAATGGTAACGATTTTTTTCGGCGGCGCCGCTCATCTCCTCTTGATTGCCGCCGTATTCGTTGCGCTTAATATTTTTTTTGCCGCCGTTTCCGTCTTCATCGCCTGCGCCGCCCTCTTCCTCATCAAAAGTGTCCGAATCTAAAAGAACGGTTTTGTAAAATAAAAATTTAAAACGAATTTTGATTTTGTTTTTCAATTCACCGTTGATGGTTTTAAAAGAAACGTCAACGAATACGCGCATAAAAAATGTCAGAAATAAAGCGACCGCTAAAACAAGAAGAAAAAGAAGAATAATCAGACCGATTGCTAAAAGCAAATATTGCCCGATTTCAATGAGAGCTGTCGGAAGCGCCATGACACCGTCTGTCATTTTTGGTTACAAGCCGAAATTGCCAATCATTGTCAGCGATTATCAATAACCGTCAACAACCGCCGATATTTATCAACGGTTTTCAACAAATGTCAACAACCGCCGATATTTATCAATGGTTTTCAACAAATGTCAACAACCGCCGATGTTTATCAACGGTTTTCAACAAATGTCAACAACCGCCGATATTTATCAACGGTTTTCAACAAATGTCAACAACCGCCGATGTTTATCAACGGTTTTCAGTAATTATCAATAACCGCCGGCCATTATCAGCAATTGTCATCCACTTCAATAATTCGAGCTTTCGGCTCCCTTTCTTTTTTTGCGGCCTTGACTTTATCGATAATGGACGGAATCATACTTAAAAACTTGACAATTTCGTCTTCCAGGTTGGATTCGTTTAAAGTTAAAATTTCCGTTTTGTCGCCGTCAATCACAATAAAAGCGACCGGCTCTACTTTTGCGCCCGCGCCGCCGCCGCCGCCGTAAGGTGTTTTAATTTCGGA
>JAVESN010000118.1:0-3608 GCA_034006575.1 Methanimicrococcus sp. | reverse complement strand
TTTGACGGCCACAAAATGTCCTCTTCCAACGACAATTTCATTTCCGTTGACGACACCGCCGAAGAGGTCGCCGGCAAAATTAAAAAAGCGTACTGCAAACAAGGGGATTTGGAACAAAATCCGATTATGGAACTTTTCAAATACCATATTTTCCCGAGATACGATTCAATCGTCATTGAAAAACCCGAAAAATTCGGCGGAAACGAAACTTATTCTTCTTACGCCGATTTAGAAACCGCGTTCGCCGCCGGAAAAATTCATCCGATGGATTTAAAAACGGCATGCACAAAATATTTGAATGAAATTTTAGATCCGGTCAGAGCGGTTTTGATTTAAATCAATGAAAACATCAGGCCTTCTGTTTTTTCATTTTTTTTCTTTTTTATGACTCAAAAACAAGGGTCTGTTTTTTAATATAAACGGTTTGCGCGCGCGAGCCCGCGGCAAAGTCTTTCGTTTTTAATCTGAATCGGTTTCTTTTTTTATTTTTTTCATATTTTAAGAAACAATGTGTTTTTCCGTTTCATTTTGATTTTACAATTGATTTTTTGTAATTTTTAATTTGTATTTTGTCGTTTTTCATTTCGTCATTTATTTTTATTTTTTTTTTTAAAAATTTCCGCATAATATATGAATTCGATAGGAGTCGGGTGCATTTCGTTTTTATTTCATAAAAATGTCTTTTTTTGCCGTTACGAAATTATTTAAAAGAAAGCGCATTAATTACCGTTATATCCTTGAAATGCATGAATTCTTTTATTCATGAATTCTTATTTCAAATATCTTTGATATTCAGGTTATTATTCGGTTATTATTCATGTCCTTATCTTTATCATCCTTATCACCATATCATCCTTATCACCATATCATCTTTACCATCATTCATTATCATTGTCATTACCCTCATCATTATTATGATCATTATACTCTTATGAACAATTCAAAGGTGCGTTTATGCTTTACACTTATCAAGACGGGACGGAACTTCCGATTCAGCGGGACTTTATCCAAGATTTAAAAAACTATGTGGAGTGCCTTGAAAAAATTTTGCCGCTTGAAAACCAAATCATGGAGCTTAAGGATTTGGAAAAAGACCAGGGCGCTTTATTTGAAAGAAAAATGGCTGTTTTAAGCAGTTTTAAAGAAAATTTAATTCATCACTGCATTCCGATTAATATGGATGAAGAAAGCGCGGCTCTTTTATCCCCCTGTATCCAAGAAATTATTGACGTTTGCGATAAATTTATTCGTAAAACGCATGAAACGTATGAAACCGAAGTTTATTCCATGAAACGAGACTCCGGCGCGCAAATCAAATTTAAGGAAATTGAAATCATCAAAATTTTAAATCCGTTTTTAATTTCAAGCGTTTACGGCGTCAAACGCGTTTATGACCTTTCTTACCACGAATCGTTTGGCGGAATGCTTTATTGTTATTCTTCCGGACTTCAATTCAATTACAAATTGAATTTCATGGACGAGCGCCTGACCGTTCAAAAATTATTCGGAGACCTTTCTCTGCCCGTCATGGCCACAACCGGATTGTTTAACAAAGAACATAAACCGCGTGTTCTCAGTTTGGCGGAATTTATGATTCTTTCGATTCAATATGACGATTTGTATAATTTTTCTATGGAATTGGAAAATAAAAAGAAAATTATTCGAATCGTTCGCAAAAACGGCAATTTTTCAATTTTTGATGACGGCAGAGATATTACGGCGGATCCGGATTTGGCGGTTTTGATTGAAGAGGCCATGCTTCAAGAAATCCCCAAAAAGATTGTCGAATACATTCGCAAAAATGTCGCTTCTTTTGAATTAACGGAAATTTCAATTGACGGAGACGATGCCATTTCCAACAATTTGATTTTTGATTGCATGAAAATCATCGCAACGCAATACGGTTCAATCGTTTCGGAATGCCTTAAAAAGAGCCCGATTAAATCCGAAATCTCCATTAAAGTTCACATGGAAGACGGAACGCGATCTGAAAAATACATATCCACCGCGGAATTGTACTCTTCGCTTGCCAACATCGGTGGCGACGGACTTGAAATCGCCAGCTTGATTGGGGCGGATATCGAATCGGAAGAAAAAAGCTCCGGGAAAAATAAATATTTCATCGTTTAATTTTTCCACGCGCTTTGTGTATTTTATACGCTTCATTATTTCACATTTTAATTTTTCATAATCTCATATCTTTTATTTTCTCCTTATACTCGGTGTTAAAAATGAACGAATCGGAAAAAAAACAAAATACTTCAAACGTTTCAAAAGAAAGCGCGTCCGGTGAACGTATCCGATTCGGCTATTCCCCCGAAGAAATATCAACCGACGAATTGATGGCGCGTCAAGGGTATGCCAAAGCCGGCTCCCACTCGGCGGTCAAAACGTGCGCCTGGCTTAAAAATTCCATGAACGGAACAGGCGTCTGCTACAAATCTTCTTTTTACGGAGTCACGTCCCACCGCTGCCTTCAAATGACGCCGACTTTGATGTGCAATCAGGAATGCGTTTTTTGCTGGCGCCCGATTGAGGTTCCGGCTCAAATTCCCGAGGTTTGGGATTCCCCGCAAAAAATCGTTGAAGAAAGCCTTTTGGCGCAGCGCAAATTAATCACGGGATTCGGCGGCTCACCGAATGCGGTTTCCGGACATTATGAGGAAGCCAAAAATCCGTCAAACGTCGCCATCTCGCTTTCCGGAGAGCCGACTTTTTACCCCTTTCTCCCCGAATTGGTCGAAGAATATGAGTCAAACGGCATGACGGTTTTTGTGGTAACCAACGGAACGCGGCCGGAAATTCTTCGAAAAATCAAACCGACGCAACTTTACATGAGTTTGGACGCCACAACGCCCGAATCGTATGAAACGATTTGCCGCCCGAAAAATCCGAAACTTTGGGAAAAAATTCAAGAATCCCTTTTGGTTTTAAAAGAAAAAAGAGAAGAAGGGGTTCGAACCGCCATTCGAGTCACGCTTGTCAAAGGATTAAACACGGAAGATATCGCCGGATTCGCGAATTTAATTCAAAAAGCGGAGCCCGACTTCATCGAAATCAAATCTTACATGCATGTCGGCTTTTCCCGACTGCGCCTTTCTCGCGCCCACATGGCCGAACAAGACGAAATTCGCGCCTTTTCAAAATCGCTTTCCGATTTGCTGGTCGGATACGAAATCGCGGGAGAATCCGAGCCGAGCCGCGTCGTCGTTTTGGCAAAAGACGGAAAACTTTCCGACGTTTAATTCTTTTTCATTTTTTTAGTTTAATTCTTAAATCTCGGCGTTTGCCGGTTTTTGTGTTTTCTTGTTTTGCCGGTTTTTGTGTTTCTTGTTTTGCCGGTTTTTGTGTTTCTTGTTTTGCCGGTTTTTACGTTTTTCTTGTTTTGCCGGTTTTTTGTTTTTATTTATTTTGCCGGTTTTTGCGTTTTTCTTTGTTTTGCCGGTTTTTTTGTTTTTATTATTTTGTCGGTTTTTTTGTTTTTATTATTTTGTCGGTTTTTTTGTTTTTATTTATTTTGCCGGTTTTTGCGTTTTTCTTTGTTTTGCCGGTTTTTTTGTTTTTATTATTTTGTCGGTTTTTTTGTTTTTATTATTTTGTCGGTTTTT
>JAVESN010000106.1:0-4656 GCA_034006575.1 Methanimicrococcus sp. | reverse complement strand
TTTATTATTTTGTCGGTTTTTTTGTTTTTATTTATTTTGCCGGTTTTTGCGTTTTTCTTTGTTTTGCCGGTTTTTTTGTTTTTATTATTTTGTCGGTTTTTTTGTTTTTATTATTTTGTCGGTTTTTGTGGGTTTTATATTTATTCACAATCTGTAATTTTTAGGAGATCTCTTTCTATTCGGAATCATTTCTATTTATTTCGGGATGCACAGTTTTATTATCATGTCTATTACCATATCTATTATCATCTCTATTATCTTCTCTGTATTCAATTCTTTTCCGATTATTTTCTTTCTTCCGTCTCCTCTTTGGATACAAACCTGCCCCCTTTGCGGCGTTTGATTTTTTGTTTGTATTCAAAGATGATGGTAAAAAGCTTATTAAATATCAAACCAATAATTGATTTTTCACAAGGGTTCGATACTTTCCTTATCGAATTTAAATAAGAAGGTCTGTTTCGCTTCATATGTTTTGGCTTTTCGGAAAAAAAGCGATTTCATTTTGAAGGGTTTGCTTCAAAATTCGATTTCAATTTCTTAAAATTTAATTTAAAAATTTAGTTTGAAATCGATATCAAAAGGTGATGCGTTTGTCAAAAATTATCATTTATACAACAGAAATTTGTCCGAAATGTAAAATATTAAAAGGATTTTTCCAATCCAAAGAAATTTCTTACGAAGAAATGGATATGGGAACGCCGGACGCATTGACCGAATTGGCTGTCAACAACATCTTTACCAACGTTGCGCCGGTTCTTCAAATCGATGAGACCTTTTTAACGCACAAGGATATTTTTGAAGGAGCGGCCGTCAAAGAAGAAAAAATTACGGCCTTGATTTCTTAAATTAATCGGGAGACATCCTTTCTATTCATTTAATTAATCCTTTGATTCGATATTCTTACGATTGACAGATTAACATCTTATACATCCAAATGCCGGTGAATGCTTATGTCTACAGAACTCAATAAAAATACAGAAGGCAAAGACTTCCGCCAAGTCCAAAAAACATTGGACGGCGGTACGATTTCAACAATGCCAAAGGTCCGAACAACGAACGGATACATGATGGAATGGGACCGAAACGAAATCGTCCGTCAACTTATGAAAGAAACACCGTTAGCCGAGCGTTTTTACGGCGTTCCCGGAATTACAAAAGAAGAAGCCGTCGATATCGCGCGAGACACCGAATCCCGCGTCCGCAAAATGAATTTGGAATTCCTTTCCGGACCGCTTGTTCGTGAAATCGTCAACTGCATCCTTTTGGAGCGCAACCATCCGGAATGGCGAAACGTCATGACGCGAGTCGGAACATCCGTTTACGACGCGTGCGAAATCGATACGGGGCTCGGCTTTGAATCTCACGACAACGCCAACCAACTCAATAACGCGGAAACGTCTCACAAAAAGAAAGCGGACAAAATGTCTAAGGAACAAAACCTTTTGCTGATGCCCGGCAATTTGGCGGATTTGCATTTAAACGGCGATTTCCACATCCACGATTTGGAATATTTCGGAACGCGCCCGTTTTGCCAGGATTGGGATCTTCGATATTTCTTCTATTACGGCTTAATGCCCGACGGCGTCGGTGCCCAGTCCAGCGTTGCCGGCCCCGCCATGAAAGCGGAAGTGGCGATTCTTCACGCGGTTAAAGTGATGGGATCCGCCCAGACGAACTTCGCCGGCGGCCAGGGTTTTTATAATTTCTTAACGTTTTTGGCGCCTTATTTTGTCGGCAAAACCGATAAAGAATTAGAGCAGCTCATGCAGATGTTCGTTTATGAAATGATGCAAATGATGTGCGCGCGCGGCGGACAAACGGTTTTCTCGTCCGTTCAGTTGTCTCCGGGCATTCCCAAACTCTGGAAAGACAAACCCGTTATCGCGATGGGCAAAGTTTGGGACGGCAATCACGGCACCAAAAAGTGGACTTACGGCGAGCTTGAAAAAGAGGTTCGCATGGGCTTTCGCGCTTTAATGGTCGTCATGTTAAAAGGGGACGACTGGGGCAAGCCGTTTAGTTTCCCCAAACCCGAAATTTCCATCGAGCCGGATTTCATGGAAGAAGACGAGGAATTTAACGCGGCGAATCCGGACGTTTTATCCTACAAAGATCTTTATCGCCTCACATTCGAGTTGGCCGCCAAGTTCGGAACGCCGTACTTTGACAACCAAATCCCGGAATACCGCGGCGCGGGAGAAGGCATCAGCTGTTATCAGTGCTGCGCTTACCAATTCTCCGCCAATCCGGAGGACGACGCGGAATTCGATGAAAAGCTTTACTTTAAAGACGGAAAACACTTTTCCATGGGCTCTTGGATGGTCATGTCTTTGAATTGCCCGCGCGCCGCTTACAAAGCGGAGCATGACGATCAAAAGTTAATCGACGAATTGAAATATCTCATGAACAAATCGGTTGAAGTTTTCCGCGTGAAAAAGAAGTGGATGGACCATCTTTTGGAATGCAACCGAATTCCGTTTGCTTCCATGACGCCCAAAGATCCGAACACGGGAGAAAAAGGCGCCGTTGCCGTTGACTTTGACGCGCTGGTTTATACCATCGGCGTGATCGGCATCAATGAAATGGTTCAGTATCACACCGGAAAATCCATGTACGAATCCAAAGAGTCGTTTAAATTCGCGATTCGCATCATGTATGAAATGAAAATGCACGCGCAAAAACTGTCCGCAGAAAACGGCATTGAAATCGCTTTGGCCCGAACGCCGGCTGAAACCACCGCGCAGAGATTCGCAGTTTCGGATTTGCTTCACCCGGAATACGCGAAAAAAGCGGAAAACAATATGAACGGCGATGTCGAGCTGACGAAAAGAGAACTCGGCACGACCAAAGATTTGCCGGTTTATTACACAAACGGCACGCACATTCCGCCCGGCGCGGAGATCTCGGTTATTGAAAGAATCAATTACGAACAGACGTTCTTCCCGATTGTTGACGGCGGAAATATCCTCCATATCTGGCTCGGCGAAGGAACGCCGGATCCGGACGGGCTTCAGGAGATGGCAATGCACATTGCCAAAAACACGCACACCGGCTATTTCGCGTTCACGCGCGACATGACCGTTTGCAAAGACGAAGGCTACGTCACATCCGGCATTAAAGAATGTTGTCCGAAATGTGGCTCTTCAAACATCGATCATTTGTCCCGGATTACCGGTTACCTTCAGCCCGTTGACGGTTGGAACGCCGGCAAACGCCAGGAATTGATTGATCGCGAAAGAGTTGATCCGAGGAATATGAAAATTTGATTTTTCAAGTTTTTATTTCTTAATGCTCAATAACAAAAACAAAAAACGGAAAAATGAATCGAAAAGAAAGCCACGGAAAACTCTTTTCACTTCTTCCTTTTTTATTTTTTTATTTCATTTTCTTTTTGTTTTTTATTTTTAATTTTACGGTCCATTTTCATTTTTTTTGAGAAAACGATGTTTCCTTTTTTGAAATTTATTCAAAAGTTGCGCTTATCGCGCGCGCGGGCGAACGCTGTAAATAAAACGGCCGTCGGCAAACGCTGATTAAATTGAAAAACCAATGCGGACGACTGAAAAATAAAACAAAAATGTTGCTCCCGTTTCAAATAAAACGGCGCCCGCGTTTCAAATAAATACCGGTTGAATGCCGAATAAAAACAAAAGAAAAAAATAGAAAAATAATGAAAAATGGAAAATACAAAACGCGGTAAAAATCGGGCGGACATCTTATTTTGGGAACGTTTTGATTACGCGCCCTTCTTCGTCGGTTTGTGTGACGACGGTTGCGTCTTTTAAATTTTTAAGCGCGATTTCGGCCAATTCGTCCATTTCTTCGGGGGATAAAAAAGTCATTTCTCGGAAAATCGGGTCGTTGGAATTGCCGCCTTTTCCTTGTTGGAGGACATAAGTCATTTTTTGTTTTTGGAGAATGTTTTCGTTTATCCATTTTGAAATCGAATCGATTTGCTCTTTTGTTCCGACGACTTTTGGAAAAACGGTGGTTTTGATTTCCAAGTCAACCGAACTTTTATCTACGATTTCAAGGGTTTTTTGAATGTTTGGAATCATTTTTTCAAAAATCGAGCCGGAAACGACGCCGACGGTTTTTCCGTAAATTTCTTGCTCAAACGGCGCTTTGATGTCGATAAAAAATTTGTCGGCGAGATTTTTATCGATTAAATTCTTGACCGCATCCGGATAAAAACCGTTTGTATGAATCCCGACAAAAAGACCGTTTTCTTTTGCAAAAACGGCGATTTCTTCCACGGCGTCTCCTTGCATTAACGGCTCGCCGCCTAAAAAGACGACGGAACTGATAAACGGTTTGGATTCTAAAATTCGTTTCTTAACTCGGGAAAGTTCCGTCGGGCAATTTTGCGCCAATAAATTATAATTGTGGCAATACCCGCAACGAAAAGGGCAACCGTTTAAAAATAAAACGACGGACGATTTTCCATGCCAGTCGACTGTTGAAAGCGGAACGATACCGCCGATATTTACGCTCATATCTCCCAATTAGGGGATTGGTTTATTTGAATGTTCAGTTTTCCGACTTTTTGTTTTTGTTTTGTTTTGTTTTGTTTTGTTTTGTTTTTGTTTTATTTTTGTTTTGTTTTATTTTTGTTTTTGTTTTGTTTTTGTTTTGTTTTTGTTTTGTTTTTGTTTT
>JAVESN010000024.1:0-20549 GCA_034006575.1 Methanimicrococcus sp. | reverse complement strand
TTTTGTTTTTGTTTTGTTTTTGTTTTGTTTTTGTTTTGTTTTTGTTTTTGTTTTGTTTTTGTTTTGTTTTATTTTTGTTTTGTTTTATTTTT
This sequence comes from Methanimicrococcus sp., assembly GCA_034006575.1. Lineage (GTDB taxonomy): Archaea > Halobacteriota > Methanosarcinia > Methanosarcinales > Methanosarcinaceae > Methanimicrococcus. The sequence goes on along the minus strand of JAVESN010000024.1, from coordinate 20,457 downwards.
GTTTTGTTTTATTTTTGTTTTTGTTTTATTTTTGTTTTTGTTTTTGTTTTGTTTTTTTGGTTTTAATTTTTTGTTTAACCTTACTATTATTCTATTATCATATATTTTTGGAAATGTATATTTTTCAAATTATTGCCGCGGCGCATAATTTTTTTTTCAATTTTCATTTCGTATTCTTTTGTATGACAACCGTTTTTTTATTTTTATTTTTCTTCATTCTTTTGATTTTTTTTAAAGTAATTTTGTTTTTTAATTTTATTCCTTTATTTTATTTTTCGTGCGCCGTCTCTCTTTTTTTCAAATTTTATTTATTTTCAATTATTCTTTCTTAAAATATTTAGAAATATTTTTATTTGAGTAAGAATCTTTTCGTTTTATCGGATGGATTATTTCGGACGAATGGGATTAATAATGAGTGCAAGCGAACGGAAATGCCAAACATTTCCAAGAAAGGTTTGGTCTTTGCCATTTTAATCGGGGGCGATTTTTATTCGAAAACAAGAACTTATTCGGGTTCACGCAGATTTAGTGAAAATGAAACGAAATTATGAGATGATGGGCTATCAAAAAGAATTTGACGCGTATGATAATATGTATATCACGCCGCTTCATATTCATAAAAGTAAAGACGAGCATGAAAAAGCGATTTTTTCTTTAAGTTCCGCTTTATCATTGATTGTCGCCGAAGAAAACGCTATTTATCAAACCGCTAAAATTAAATCAAAAAGCGACGACAGAGAAGAAATTAAAAAATATTTAGAAGCGAGCGCGGATGAAGACGAAAGTTAATTCTTTTAATAAGGCGTTTGAGAGCTTTTGTTTTTAATGCGGCTCGCTTCAACTCCCCGTTTTATCGCTTTCTTTTTTACCGTTTTTTCTTGTTTTTTATCGGTTTTGTTTTTACTGTTTTATTTTTATTGTTCTTGTTTTTACTGTTTTGTTTTTACTGTTTTGCTTTTACTGTTTTGTTTTTACTGTTTTGTTTTTACTGTTTTGTTTTTACTGTTTTTGTTTTTACTGTTTTGTTTTTACTGTTTTGCTTTTACTGTTTTGTTTTTACTGTTTTGTTTTTACTGTTTTGTTTTTACTGTTTTGTTTTTACTGTTTTGCTTTTACTGTTTTTGTTTTTACTGTTTTGCTTTTACTGTTTTTGTTTTTACTGTTTTGCTTTTATTGTTTTTTTCTTTTAGAATGTTTTTTAAGATACTTATTTATTATTTCACTCCACTCATACATTTTAATTTTTAAAAATCTCGCCGGGTGAAAATATGTTTGAATCTGAAAAATTAATGACTTTTGCAAAAGACGCCGGTACGGTTTTGGGCGTCGTTGCCGTTTTCTTATTGATTTGTTATCTTATTTTCGGTTTGTGGACGCCGATGTTTGTCGTTTCTTCCGGCAGCATGGAACCGAATATGAATGTCGGCGACATCGTTTTTGTTAAAAGTATCAATCGAGCGGATGTCATCACAAAAGCGGAAGCTTTGACACTTTCAAAAGAGTATGTCAAATTTAAAAATCCGGGCGACGTTATTCTTTATCGCCCTTACGGAAGCACAAAAACGGTGCCGATTATTCACCGCGCGATGTATTATGTGGAAGCCGGAGAAGAAATGTGGCCGGGCGGACCTGTCGCGCCGCACGCCGGATATATTACGCAGGGCGACAACGCAAAAACAAATCCCGTCTTTGATCAACAAACCGGAATCATGCCGGGAACGCCCGTCAAAAAAGAATGGATTATCGGAACATCCCAATTTAAAATCCCGTATCTCGGAAAAATAAGGCTTTTGTTTCCGTTTTAATTTTTTTCTTTTTTCTTTTTTTCTTTTTTAACTGAAATTTTTTATCATTTCGGATCCTTTGTTTGAATAGTTTCATCCCGCTTCGGCAGTCTTTAAATTGAATGACTCTGTTATTTTTTAAATCGCCCTTTTATTTCTTAAATCGGTTTGTTATTTTTAAAATCGTTTTGAGGCAAATTGTGACGGAAAAGAAATCAAAAAACAGTTCTTCTCGGAATCAAAAAAAAGATTTTGCGAGCTCAAAGACAACGGACATTTGGCTTCCGATAAATGATTTGCCGTTTCCCGACCGATTCAAATCTTTTTATACGGATTCGGGGATTGAAAAACTTTATCCGCCGCAGACAAAAGCGGTTTTTGCGGGGTTGCTTGAAAATAAAAACGTTCTCATTTCGATTCCGACGGCTTCCGGAAAAACTCTTTTGTCGGAATTGGCGATGCTTAAAAGTTTGGAGGGCGGCGGGAAATGTTTGTATATCGTCCCGCTTCGGGCGTTGGCATCCGAGAAATTCAAACGCTTTTTGGAATTTGAAAAATTCGGATTCAAATCCGGAATTTCAACCGGAGATTTGGATGAGCGCGATGAAAATCTCGGGCAAAACGATATCATCGTGGCGACTTCCGAGAAAGTGGACTCCCTGATTCGAAACGGAACGAATTGGCTTTCTCAAATTTCCGTTGTCGTTTTAGACGAAGTGCATTTATTGGATTCCAAAGACCGCGGACCGACGCTTGAAATCGTGATTACGAAACTTCGAAAACTCAATCCGAAAATGCAAATCATCGCGCTTTCGGCCACCATTCAAAACTCTCAAGAAGTGGCGGACTGGCTGGAAGCCGAATGTGTCGTCAGCGATTGGCGCCCGACAAAACTTTTTGAAGGCATTTATTACGACGGCGTTTTTAAAGGCAAAACGGCGCACACAAACGAGCAGAAAGAAAAAGAAATCGAAGGGGTCGGCAAAGGAAAAGAGCCCGGCGTTTCCTTAGCGGCCGATGTGGTTCGCGACGGCGGGCAATGCTTGGTCTTTACAAACAGCCGGAAAAACGCCGTCGGCTTCGCAAAAAAAGCGGGTCTTGTGATTCAATCTTATCTAACGGAAGAAGAACGAATCGAATTGTCCGGAATCGCCGCCGAAATAACGGATCAAAGCGACACGGACGCTTCAAAAACGCTTGCGCTTTGCCTTCGCTCCGGGGTCGCTTTTCACCACGCCGGCTTGTCTTCCTCCCAACGGGAAATTGTGGAAAAAACATTTTTATCCGGCAAAATAAAACTCATTTCCTCCACGCCGACCTTGGCGGCCGGATTGAATTTGCCGGCAAGGCGCGTGATTATCGCTGCTTGGAGACGTTATGATCCCAACGAAGGCATGCAGCCGATTTCCGTAATGGAGTACAAACAAATGGCGGGGCGCGCCGGAAGGCCGCATTTGGATCCTTACGGCGAATCGGTTTTAATTGCCGCAAAAGAGGTTGATGTCGATAAACTGAATGAAATGTATATCGACGCTGCGCCCGAGTCGGTCGAATCCAAACTCGGCGCGGAAAACGCTTTAAGAACGCATATTTTGTCGACCATTTCAAACGGTTTTGCTCACACGCGCGAGCAGTTGCTTGATTTTTTTAAGGGCACGTTTTTTGCGCATCAAAAAGGATTGCTCAGCACCATTGCTCTTAAAACCATGGTCGATAAATGTTTGGATTTTTTAATCGATTCCGGAATGTGTTTTGAAGATAAGGAAATGAAAGAATGTGAAAATTCCGTTTCAAATTCCATTACAAAATCCATTGCAAATTCAACGAATGATTTAAATTCCATTTCAAATACGGATTTAAATAAAATCTCAAAGAAAACGAATTCATTTTCGGAAAAATCAGGTCCGTTTGTCACCGCCGATAAAATCGTCGTCGATCGTTTTGTTTCCGACAAAACCGGCTCCGTTAAACTCGGTCCCGATAAAACCGGTTCCGGCAATCTCGGCTTCGGCAAAACTTCCGATTCTTTTCCGCTTTTTGCAACAAAACTCGGCTCATTGGTTTCAAAATTGTATTTGGACCCGCTTTCCGCTTCCGTTCTTTTGGAGAATATTCAAAAAGCGGAAAAATCCGGGATGGAATTGACGGACATCAGTCTGCTTCATTTGATTTGCGTGACGACGGATATGCATTTGTTGTATTTGAAATCCAATGATTATATGTGGATTGTTGAATTCGCCGCCGAAAATCAGGAGCACTTCATTTCGATGCCGTCTTCTGCAAAAGCGTCGGAATTTGAATGGTTTTTGGGGGAACTCAAAACGGCGGTTTTGCTTTATCGTTGGATTTCGGAAGTTCCCGAAAATGATATTTCAAAAGAATTTGACGTCGGGGAAGGAGATATTCGCCAATTTTCAGAAACCGCCGCGTGGATTGCGAATGCCGGCGCGCGCTTGCTTAAAACGAGCGGCCTTGAGTCCGGGAATCTGTTTTCGGACCTTGAGCTTCGTTTGAAATACGGCGCGTCCATTGAATTGCTTCCGCTTCTTAAAATTCGAGGAATCGGACGCGTTCGCGCGCGCAAGCTTTATTCATCCGGTTTTAAATCCAAAGAATCCTTTAAACCGGCCGATTTCGTAACGGTTTCCGGTTTAATCGGCCCGAAAATCGCCGAAGCGCTTTATCGGGAAATCGGAATCGACCCCGGCGGTTATGCGATTTTTGATAAAAAGAAAAGAATCAAAAACGAAAATATAACTCGGAATGAATCAAATAATCCGGAAGATGAAATAAAAAATGAAAACGAAGGTTTGTTTGAAAAAACGGGCTCCGCTCAAATCCAAAAAAGATTTGATGATTTTTTTAAATGATTTTTAATTTTTATCTCATTTTTAAAAGACGATTTGTATTCATTTTGATTTCCTTATGAACGGTGGCACAGGCAAAGGTTTGAACGGTGGTCACAGACAAAAATTTGAATGCGGCAGCAGTCTGAAATTTGAACGGTGGTCACAGCGTTCACGTTCGCGAAGCGAACGGCTGTTATAAAAAAGCGCCGCGCCCAAACAGCGAAACCGCTATCCACCTTTTAAAAATTAAACACGAAAAAACAGGTGATAATTTTTTATTTTATATTTTTGGGTGAAATTCGCTCATTTCCGATTTTCGCGCGTTTTGCTTGCTCAAATCGAAAATGAGCGGGACGGTTTTTGGGATTTAAAAGTTCGGATATTCAAACGATGTCGTTTTTGATTGGCGCAACGTGTTTTTATTTCTTCTTAAAAACGTCGACGGTTCCGTCCGCTTTTCCGATGACGAGCTCGTCAACATTCATGAAAATGCCGTGCTCGACAACGCCGGGAATTTGAGATAATTTCAAAGCGAGTTCGGCGGGATTTTTGATTTCTCCAAAACGGCAGTCAACGACAAAGTTTCCGTTGTCGGTAATCACCGGGCCGTCTTTTTTTGAAGCGGCGCGAAGAACGGGCGTTCCGCCCATTTTTTTTAAAGAATTCATCACCCATTCTTTGCCAAACGGCATCACTTCAATTGGAACGGCAACCGATAAAATCTCAGATTTTTTGGACGGATCCGAAACGACCACAAAACGGTCGGCGGACACGGAGACGATTTTTTCTCTCGTGTGCGCCGCGCCGCCGCCTTTAATCGCGATAAAATTTTTATCGATTTGATCCGCGCCGTCAATGGCAATCGTTAATCTCGGCGTTTGCGAAAGCGTTGAAAGGGGAACGCCGGCGTCGATTGCAATCATTTCGGATTGATAAGACGTGACCACGCCGACAATGTTTAAATTCTCTTCCAAAATCCGGCGGCCGAGCTCTTTAATGGTGTACGCCACGGTTGACCCGGTTCCGAGACCCACGCAATCCCCGTCTTTGACAAGGGACGCCGCGTAAATTCCGGCCGCCTTCTTTTCGGGCGATTCTTGGATTTGATTTCTGTCCGTCATGATTTTTCCTCACAGATGTTTTCCTCAGGGGGAAAGTCTTTTTCGGTCTCTGGGGAACAAAACGGCTTCACGAATGTTATCCAAGCCCAACATCGTCATAATCAAACGCTCCGCGCCGACGCCAAATCCACCGTGCGGCGGCATTCCGTAACGGAACGGCTTTAAATAGAAATCAAATCCGTCCGGATCCAAACCCTTGGCTTGAATGCGTTCAACCAACAAATCATACTGATGAATGCGCTGGGCGCCGGAGGAGAGCTCCATCATGCGGTGCATCATGTCAAAGCTTTTTGAGATTTCGGGCCTGTCCTCGTAAGGCATGGCATAAAACGGTTTGGTTTCGGTCGGCCAGTCCACAATAAAGTAGTGGGATTCGCCGGTTTTATCAAAAACGTATTCCCCGAAAAGATGTTCCGCTTGCGTTCCGATGTCGTCGCCGAATTCCATCTTATCCTCAATTTCCGGAATTTCGGTGTTGATGATTTCTAAAACCTGTTCGTAAGTGTATTTGTTAAACGGCAATTTCGGAATGGAAAGGTCGGTTTCCAATATCTTTAATTCGCGTCGGCAATTTTTAAAAACCTGCTCGTAAATGAAAACGATCATTTTTTCCAAAAGCTCCATCACATCTTCATGGTCGGCAAAACTCATTTCAATATCAATCGAAGTCGCTTCGTTTAAGTGTTTTCTGGTGTCATGTTCTTCGGCTCGGAAAATCGGTCCGATTTCATAAACGCGGTCCAATCCGGCCGACATCAGCATTTGTTTAAAAAGCTGCGGGCTTTGGTTTAAGAAAGCCTCGCGGTCAAAATAGCTGATCGGAAACAAATCCGTTCCGCCTTCGGTTGCGGCGGCCACGATTTTAGAAGTCGTGGTTTCGACGAATTTATTTTCTTTTAAGAAATCACGAATCGCTTTTTGAACCGTATCCCGAATCAAAAAAACGGCGGTTTGCTCTTCGCGCCTGAGGTCCATAAATCGGTTGTCAAGGCGCGTGTCAAGTTCGGCGTCCACTTTTCCCGTGGTGTCCATCGGAAGCGGAGATTCGGCTTCATTGATGACGGAAACGGACTGCGGGATTAACTCATATCCGTTTGGAGCTTTTTCTTCCGCTTTGACGGTTCCGGTAACGGTGACAACCGTTTCGCGGCTCATTCTTTTGACGGTTTCCAAAAGGTCGGCATCGGTTTTTTTCTTCACAAGCGTCACTTGAGCGCGTCCGGTTCTGTCGCGAAGAACCAAAAACATGATGCCGCCAAGATCGCGAATTTCGTGAACCCAGCCGGCAAATGTCACGGTTTTTCCGTTATCGGTTTCGGGAACAATTTCTCCCGTAAAGTGTGTTCGGAGTGATTTTAAAGACATGATATCACATTTTCAATTCGAAATATTTCAAAAATTATTTTTGATAATTGTTATAAATTAAATTTTATTTATTTATTTATTGATTTATCTTTTTATTTGTTTGTTCTATGAATTCCGTAAGACATCAATCATATCAAACAAAATCATATAATAGCTTCGGATAAGAAACCGTTCTCATCTATTTTAAAATAATGTAAACATTTAAATGATATGAATTTGAAATTCATCTTTAAAACGAGGTTAAATTATGGACTTACATCAACTTGAAGATTCTGCAGAACACGCGTTTGACGTTGCAAAACACATCGTTACAATTCCAAACCTTCTTCTGATTTTTATTCTCCTGGGACTCGCTTATCTTTATTTTTTTGTGATTGATTGATTGGTTGATATTGATTGGTTGATATTGATTGGTTGATATTGATTGGTTGATCTTTATTGATATCATCCATTTTTGGATATATTTTTGCAGAATTGATAATGGCGTTTATCGTTTGAATGAATCGTTAAACTTTTTATTTTTTTCTTTCTATTATTTTTTTGTTTTTTTCTTTCTGTTATTTTTTTGTTTTTTTCTTTCTGTTATTTTTTTGTTTTTTTCTTTCTGTTATTTTTTTGTTTTTTTCTTTCCTTTTCGTTTATTTTTCAAGCATTTTACAGGCTTGGCAAACCTCGTCGTTGCATGGCTCGCTGCAAATTTGACAATTTTTCATGACGGAAACATCCAAAGATTGCGCAATGAGCGGCACCATCGTGTCATATCCGCGCACCAAAGAATATTTTGTGCCGGGATGATTGACTTCAAAGGAATTCAAAAGGCGGCGGACCTCTTTTCGAAGCGCGCCGAATGAATGCGGACATGCGGTCAACTCCATCGGCAAATCATGTAAATACGCGTAAAGCGCCACTTCCTTTTCCGGAATTTTTCGAAGCGGTTTTGCGCGAACAATAAATCCGTCAAGCTCGTTTGCGGCGGAGAATCGAATCATTCTTTCCACATCCCCTCGAAATTGGTTGAGAAGAATCGTTTGTGCTTCATCATCCAAATTATGCCCGATAACGAGTTTGGTCGCGCCGATGTCACGCGCGATTTTGTTGAGTATTTTTTTGCGCAAAACGCCGCAGTAACTGCACGGACCGACTTCTTTTTTATCTTCTCCGTATCGATTTTCAACCATTCTCTTTTCAACGACAAGCTCGTCCATCGTTTTGCCGTATTCCTCTCTGAAAGATTTGACAATATGCTCCATGCCGAGTTCTTCCGTCAAGCGGCGTGTTCTTTCAATAGAGTAATTTCGATACCCATCGATTCCTTCATCAATCGTAATCGCGACCAGTCGGATATCGGGGCGGTTTTTGAATATTTTATGCATTAAAAAAAGAGCGACGGAACTGTCTTTTCCCCCGGAAAACGCAATCGCAATCACATCGTTCTTTTTCACAGGATACCGTTGGCGAAGCGTCAATTTCACTTTACGCTCCACATCTTCAAAGAAATGTTTTTTACATAAATGAAGCCCGGAATACGGCTGATAAATAATTGCGGGCGTGCTGCATTTTTTACATTTTATCGTCATTTTTTTTCTGAATCAAAAAACAATCTTTTTCATTTAAACTTTATGTTTTTTTAAATTTAACCAAATTGATATCTTTTCTTATTCTTTTTACGTCTATGCTTTTTGAAATTCTGTTAACGGCTCTGAAAAATCCCGTTTTCGGTTTTATTTTTTGCGTTTTTGCCGGCTGGATTTTCGGATTTTTTACGGGAATGATTCCGGGAATTCATGTCAACAACATTGCCGTCGTACTGGCAAGTACGGCCGGATTTTTGTATCAATTCGGTTTTTCCCCGCTTCTTCTTTCTTTTATTATTCTTTCCTGTGCCGTCTCACACACCTTTCATAATATTATTCCCGCCATTTTTCTCGGCGCGCCCGGAGAAGAGACGGTTTTTGCCGTTTTGCCCGGCCACAAATTATTGATGGCGGGCTTTGGTTTTCCGACTGTTCGATTATCGGCTCTTTCAAGCGCCGCTTCCGTTTTAATTTCAGCCCTTCTCCTCCCGCCGGCCGCTTTTCTTTTGTCCAAATATTATCCGTTTTTAGAAGCTCACATGGGGTTTATTTTAATCGGGCTTTCCCTCGTTCTTTTGTTTTCGGAAAAAAAGATTTTAAAAATCCTCTCCGCGACGATTGTTTTTCTTTCGGCCGGATTTTTCGGGTGCCTCGCTTTTGAAATGGACGGATTTTTAAATCCATTTCTTTCTTTTTCCTCGGCTTCCGTTTTAATGCCGATTCTGAGCGGTTTATTCGGCGTTCCGCCTTTGATTCTCAGTTTGTTTTCCAAATCGGAATTTTATGAAAATAAAAAATTTGAAATGCCCTTTTCTCAAAAATTGTTCTTTTTAAACGCTTTTTTAGGAACCGTCGCGGGCGCGTTTGTTTCTTGGATTCCCGGAATCTCTTCATCGGCGGCGGCGGTTTTGGCAAGCCTTTTTAAAAATTCGGACGCCGATTCTCCCGATATCGAGCTGACGCAAGCCAAAGAATACATCGTTATTGTTTCTGCCATCAACACCGCAAATGCGATTTTTGGTTTATCCGCTTTTTTCATTATCGGAAAATCTCGAAGCGGCGCCGTCATTTCGATTCGCGACATTCTTTCAAATGCCAGTTTTTTTGTGGAAGCCGGGTCTTTTTCAGGCGCTCAGTTTGAATTGTTTCTCCTCTTTTTTGCCGTTATTCTCCTCTGCTCTTTTTTATCTTATTTCTCAACGGTTCAAGCCGGTTTTTTTCTTCCGAAAATTTTATCATGGACGGATTACCGAAAAATTTCAATTTTTATTCTTCTTTTCCTTTCCGGATTGATTTTTTTATTTTGCGGCTTATTCGGTTTTATCATTTTTGCGGCGGCGGTTGCGCTCGGTTTCTTGCCGATCGTTTTTCATGTCCGAAAGTCAAATTTAATGGGCGTCATTCTTTTTCCGGTCATGCTTTATTTTTTGGGGTTGCGCGGTTTTTAATTTCATATTAAAAATCTGTTTTTAGAAATATATTATGAAATTTAACGAAACGATTAAATCATGAATTAACATAGTTTCATTTTAGTTATTTTCAAACCGTTTGCTGAATAATTTCGACACATCGCTTTTTTTAATATTTAACTCGTTGCGGTGGTTGTTGCTATCCCGCAAACGGAATTTTAAATTTAAAAAGTGATAATTCATGCAATTTTGTCCGAAATGTAAAAGTATGATGATGCCGCACGGCGGTGAATTTAAATGTAAGAAGTGCGGTTGTATTTCCGAGATGGATTCTCCGTCCGATTTGGCTTTTAAAGCTGAAATTCAAGAGCGCGAAGTCGTTGTTTTGGAAGGGGATATTGAAGAAGGTCTCCCGACTACGGATGTAATGTGCCCGGAATGTAAAAACAGAACCGCCTATTGGTGGCTTCGCCAACTTCGTTCCGCCGACGAATCCGAAACACGGTTTTTTAAATGTACAAAATGCGCCTTTACATGGCGAGAATATGATTGATGCCCACTCGGTATTTTTATGATTGATTTTCATCAATCATTTAAATCTGCTTTACGGTCTGTTTGAAATCTGTTCTATTTTGTTTTACGGTCTGCTTTTGAATTCATTTTAATATGGATTTCATCCGTTTCCAACTTTTAAAAATATTTCATATTTTCTTCCCTCTTGAGAAAGATACTTAATACTTTCTTTCCTCTTGAGATATTATATATTTATATCTGTTAATTGTTATAACCTTTAAAATCAATCCTAAATTTATTATTTATTTCCTAAAAAAGTGATTTCTATGCTCAAAGCTTCAATTGATATCGATCTTCTCAAAGACTCCGTGACGGCACTTTCTGTTATTGTAAGTGAGGTTCGCTTAAAAATTAATTCCGAGGGTATTTCCGTTAAAGCCGTCGATGCCGCCAATGTTGCCATGGTGATTTTTAATCTCAAAGCATCCGCTTTTGAAAGTTATTCGGCGGAGGAAGCAGAAGTCGGTTTTGACCTTGTTAAACTCAATGACATTCTCGGAATCGTTGAGAAAAAATCTCTGGTGGACATGGAATTGGACATGACCTCTCAAAAATTATTTTTGAATTTCGGCGGTCTTTCTTACACGCTTTCTCTTCTGGACCCCTCCACAATTCGTTCCGAGCCCCGTGTTCCGCAATTGGACCTTCCGGCAAGAGTCGTTTTAAACGGGCAGGATTTAAGAAGAGCCGTTAAAGCCGCTGAAAAAATCAGCGACCACATGACTTTGGGCGTCAACGGCGACATCTTTTTCATGGAAGCCAAAGGCGACACCGACCAAGTTCGTTTGGAGATGGGCTCTGATCAATTAATTGATTTGAAATCCGGAGAAGCCAATTCTCTCTTTTCATTGGATTATTTATTGGACATCATTAAATCCGCTGGAAAAGCAAATGAAGTGACACTCTCTATCGGGTGTGATTTCCCGATTCTTATCGAATTCGATATTGCGCCGGCTGTTTCTCACGTCACGTTTTTGTTGGCCCCGAGAATTGAATCGGATTAATGCGGCAATTTTTTAAAACATATTTTAAAGGCGGACTTATCCGCTTTTATTTTTTATTTTTTATTTTTGTTTTTACTTTGTTTTTTGAAGTCGGAATCAATTTTTCTTCTTTGAACGAAACAGTTTTGTAATATTTATGTTTGTTTTTCATTCTCTTTTGAGTTTGAATCGGCATCCTTTTTTAAGAGATTCTTAAAAAACACAGATAACGTTCTTCAAAATTTTGTTTCAAATGTTTTTCATGTATTATCGAAATTTTGTTCCCGTAATTTTCATTATATTATTTCGTGGCGCTCTCTCTTCATTCTGCGTTCATTATAATCTCCTTGTATTTTTACAAAAGCATTATTTTTTTAACGACATGTTCTAAATTTACTCTGTTGTATCTTTTGGGATATTATGCGGAAACTCAATATGGATTAGACTATATATTTTTTTGCCGTTTATATTCTCAGTACAATTCTTTTTTTTTAGATTTTTTAAATTGTACGTGGGGGGATGTAATCGTTTTTACATCTATTCGAAAAATCTGAGTTCAGAATTAAAACGGGTCGTTAAAAATTTTGATACAAATGTCATTTTTTAACGCATTATACGGAGGTAAAATTATGGATAAAGAAGCAATTTTTAAAGAATTATCCGATGCGATGGTTAGCTGCAAAGCAGATATGATTATGACGGCAACCACAAAAGCAGTCGAAGCAGGTGTTTCCAGCGTTGATATCATTGACGGTCTTGCAGCAGGCATGACTGAAGTCGGAGATCAATTCGAAAGAGGAAAACTTTTCCTTCCCCATGTTATGATGGCCGCAAACGGCATGCAAAAAGCGGTTGACACTCTTGATATGGGAGAAGCCGGCGCGACCGTTAAAAAAGTTATCATTAACGGCACCGTTGAAGGCGACGTTCACGACATCGGTAAATCTATTGTTTCAACAATGCTCCAATCCGCAGGTTTTGAAGTCCACGACCTCGGCCGAGATGTTCCAAACGCGAAATTCATTGAAGCCATTAAAGAATACAATGCCGACATGGTCGGTTTGTCCGCTTTGATGACAACCACGCTCAACGGTCAAAAGGAAATTATTGAACTCCTCAAAGCAAACGGCATGAGAAGCGACATTAAAGTCATGGTCGGCGGCGCGCCGGCCACCAACGCGTGGGCTGAAAAAATCGGCGCCGACTGCTATGCGGAAAACGCAACCGAAGCCGTTGATAAAGCAAAAGGTCTCTTGTTGTAAATTAATCTACGGTGATATGACATGGCAACAGAATACTTTTTAAGAATGGGCGACGGCAAACGCGTCGCAATGACAAGAGAACAGATCAAAGAAGACGCCATTGCCGGCGCCGGTCACGCGGTTGACTACGGTTTAATTCCGGACCTTTCCGCTGATGAAATCGATAAAATTGTTGAAATTTGTACAATGCCCGGCAAATCCGTTTCTGTCGAACTCGGTATGGAAATTCCGGTTTCACACGACATCGGCACCATCCGCCTTGACGGAGATCAGGGAAACAGCGGCGTCGGTATCCCCTCCAGCCGTTTGGTCGGCATGATGATGCACGAACGCGCATTCGGCGCTGACACCATGGAACTCGGCCACATCGACTACAGTTTCAAACCCGTCAAACCCATCGTTTCTCAAGAATGTCAAACAATGGAAGTGGCTCAACAAAATATGATCGTTCCGTTGTTTTACGGGGCCATGCCGAACATGGGTCTTTATTACACTCCCGACGGTCCGTACGAAAACCCCGGTGATTTGTTAAAAGCTTTCAAAATCGAAGAAGCTTTTGCGTCCATGGAGCACTCCGCAGAACATTTAACACGCGACATCGTTTGGATTATGCAAAAACTCTACGCCAGCGGCGCAGACGGTGTCAACTTGGACACAACGGGTGCGGCAGGCGACGCCGATGCCTTCGGTACCCTTAATGCGGTGAAAGCTCTTCGAGAAGAATTCCCCGACATGTATATTGAAGTCGGCAGCGCCGGCGAAAGCTGGATTGGTATGCACGGCATGCTCGAATTTGAAGGAACCGTTCTTGCCGGTCTTTGGCCGCATCAGCAAGTGAAACTTGTTGAAAAAGCAGGCGCCAGCATTTTCGGTCCGGCGGTTAACACCAACACGAGCAAAACCTTCCCCTGGAACCTTGCGCGTTCCATCACATTCACAAAAGAATGCTGCAAAGTTTCAAAAATCCCGATTCATGTGGACATGGGTATGGGTGTCGGCGGTATTCCGATGCTTGAAACACCTCCGATTGACGCCGTGACACGCGCAAGCAAAGCGGTTGTTGAAATGGCGGGCGTTGACGGTATATAGATCGGTGTCGGTGACCCGCTCGGTATGCCGATTGCACACATCATGGCCTCCGGCATGACCGGTCTTCGCGCCGGCGGCGACCTTGTCGCTCGTATGCAACTTTCAAAGAGCATGAAAATCAAAGAAGCCAAAGAATATGTCGCAAAGAAAGTCGGTGTCGATGTTTTCGATTTGTCCGACGAATATGCCATGAGAGATGTTCGTGAAGAACTCGGTATCGGTGTCATCACATCCGTTCCGGGAGCTCCAAAAGGCATTGCGGCTAAGATGAATATTGAGAAAGTTCTCGATACGAAAATTAACTGCTGTGACACTTTCAGAAACCAATTGAAACAATAAATTCCAATACCGCGAATTTGTAAATTGAGAATTGATTGCAGGTGTGTTAATTTCAATCAATTCTCTCAAATTCGTATTTATCAAGCAACCGGTTTGTGGGTTGATTTCACCGCAGAATCTACGGTGAATCTACGGTTACCGAATTTGTGACCTTACAGAATGGTTTGTTTTTTAAAAACCGTTGTGTTTAAAAAAAGTACTTGATTCAATGCGTCAATTCAAAACAATTGTTCATGAGTGAGCGAATGCTTTCTGAATCATATTTTTGTTTTGAATTTCCGGTTGCTTGATTTCTTCAAGTTTATAGTACGTATTTTGATACGTATTATGATAAGTTATTAAAATTTAAGAGGCTAAAATATGGCAAAATGTAATGCGTTTGCAGCAACCAAATCACTCAACGGTGTCGAGTTTGAACTCTTCACTCAAGATGAATTAAAAGCAATTCATGAAGCGACAATCGATGTCCTCAGCGAACCCGGTATCCAAGTTTCCGACGCTGAAGCAAGAGCCGCATTTAAAGAAGCGGGCTGTCTTGTCGATGAAAAAACCCAAGTTGTTAAAATTCCGGAATTTGTTGTCAGAAGAGCGCTTCAGACCGCACCGTCCAGATTTACGCTTTGGGCCCGAAACAAAAAATACAACACCGTCATGGAATGCGGCGGTAAAGTCCACTGGACTTGTTTTGGTACGGGCGTTAAAGTTACAAATTATCTCGGTCCCGGAAAATATGAAACCGTTGACTCCGTGGAACAAGATGTCGCCGATATCGCAAAACTTTGTGACTGGGCCGAAAACATCGACTACTTCTCCCTTCCTGTTTCTGCAAGAGACTGGGCCGGCAAAGGTGCGCAAGACGTCCATGAAGTCTATACTCCTTTGATCAGCACGGAAAAACACTATCATGACATTGACCCGGTCGGCGAAAATGTCGAAGTCTATTGGGAAATCGTCAAAGCCTACTACGGCGGAAACGAAGAAGAAGCGATGAGAAAGCCGATTATGTCCATGTTGGTTTGTCCGACCAGCCCGCTTGAACTCAGCAGCAACGCTTGTCAAGTCATCATGAAAGGCGCCCGATACAATATGCCTGTCAACGTTCTTTCAATGGCGATGTCCGGCGGTTCCGCACCGGTTTACCTTGCCGGAACACTTGTCACCCACAACGCAGAAGTTCTCTCCGGAATCGTTCTTGCGCAAATCACAAACCCCGGAGCGCCCTGTTATTACGGCAGTTCCACAACCACTTTCGACTTGAAAATGGGAACGGCACCCGTCGGTTCTCCCGAACTCGCTCTTATCAGCGCCGGTGTTTCAAAACTTGCAAAATTCTATGGCCTTCCCGCATTCGTTGCCGGCGCATAGACCGACGCCAAAGTCCCTGACGGACAAGCCGGACACGAAAAAACACTCACAACCACATTCGCGGCACTCGGCGGCGCAAACACAATTTACGGCGCCGGTATGCTTGAACTCGGTATGACTTTCTCCATGGAGCAGCTTGTCATTGACAACGATATCATCACAATGGTCAAAAAAGCCATGGAAGGCATCGAAGTCACGGAAGAAACACTCGGTGTCGACCAGATTAAAAAAGTCGGTATCGGCAACAATTTCCTCGCGTTGAAAAAGACAAGGGAACTCGTTGACCTTCCGTCTTCCCCGAAACTTCTTGACAGAAAAATGTTTGGTGACTGGGCGGCAGCCGGTTCAAAAGATCTCGCCGACAGAGCACACGAAGTCGTTGTCGACGTTATGAAAAACCACGTCGTTCCGCCGATTGACGCAGACATCCTTGCATCAATGAAAGCCATTGTTGACAAGGCAGACAAAGAATACAAAATCTGAGTTTATTAAATAATTACAGAGGTTAAAATATGGCAAATAAAGATGAAATTATTGCAATGGCAAAAGAAGCGATTATGGAACTTGACGATGAAATGGCAGAAGAAGCGGCACAAGAAGGCCTCAAAGCAGGCGTTGCTCCGGTTGAAATCATCGAAGCGTTCGCAGCAGCAATGGGTGCGGTCGGTGTCGAGTTTGAAGCAGGAAAACTTTTCCTTCCCCACCTTTTGGCAGCGTCCGAAGCAATGAATGCGGGAATGGCTGTTTTAAAGCCGGAAATGGAAAAAACGAAAGCGCAAACCACAAGCAAAGGTAAAATCGTTATCGGTACCATCGAGGGTGATATTCACTCCATCGGAAAAGACATTGTTGCTTCCATGCTCGGCATTGCGGGTTTTGACGTTGTCGACCTTGGTCGTGACGTTCCGATTAAAACATTCATTGAAGCTGTCAAAGAGCACAACCCGGTTGTTGTCGGTTCTTCGGCTTTGATGACAACGACAATGATCAATCAGATTCAGATTGAAGAACAGCTTAAAGAAGCTGGTATCCGCGAAACCGTTAAAACAATGGTCGGCGGCGCGCCCTGCACACAAGACTGGGCCGACAAAATCGGTTCGGACATCTACGGTGAAAGCGCATCGGACGCGGTTTCTAAAATCAAAGCCACGGCCGGAAATTAAGCCGGAACTTAGATACAATCTCAATTAGAAGCAGGTTCGGGTGATATTGTTTGATCCACACCCCCCACCCGACTTGTTTTTAATACCGTATTGTTAAAAAAAAGTTTACTTTTTTGTAAAAAAGTAAATCTTTTTTCAATACAAAATCCCCGTGTCAGAAAGGAGCGGCATATTGTCGACTCTTTTCTTTTTTTAAAAGGGTTTGCTAAATAATGCGCAAATATTAAAATGAAGTTTATATTTATAACCATTTGTCACACTTGTTTTATCATAACGGATCTATTTGGTAATGGCATTATAATTTTTATTTGACGTGTATTGATTAATTTGAGCCTTCCGAAGATTCAAAGACTTAAAGATTCCAAGGCTCATTTCATTCCAGTTAATTTTCTTATTTATTTTTATTTACTTTTATTTACTTTTCAGGAGTTTATTGTATGGCACTTTGTTTGGGAATTGATACCGGCGGCACATATACGGATGCCGTTTTGATGGACGACGAGATACATTCGATTTTGGCATCGGCGAAATCTTTGACCACGTATCCGGATCCGATTCACGGTATTCGAGAGGTGATGGATAAACTTCCTTTGGATTTGCTTGAGAAAGTTTCCACCGTTTCTGTTTCAACAACATTGTCTACCAACACCGTTCTTGAAAACAGGGGTGATGCGGCGGCTTTAATTTTAATCGGTGATTCAAAAATTTTAGATTTTGGAAACCAAAATGAAGTTCAAAATTATATTCTTGTCTCGGGCGGCCATAACAGTGACGGAAATGAAAGTGCGCCTCTGGACCTTCAGTCGATTGAAGCGTTTGTTTCTTCTGTGCAGCATAAAGTATCCGCTTTTGCCGTTTCTTCTTATTTCAGCGTTCGAAATCCGGAGCATGAATTCATCACAAAAGATTTGATTCAAAAATTGACGTCGGAAAACGGCCGGTCCCCGCATCCGGTTGTGTGCGGACATGAGTTGGCGCAATCTTTGGGCGCTTATGAGCGCGGTGTTACGGCATATTTAAACGCCATGCTTTTGCCGACCACAAATCGTTTTATCAACGCGGTTGTTTCTGAAATTAAGAGACGCGGGTTAAACGCGGACATTAAAATTTTAAAATGTAACGGGGCGGTTTCCGGAATTGAAGAAGCGATGAGAAAGCCCGTGGAATCTATTTTTTCCGGTCCTGCCGCCAGTTTGCTCGGGGCGTCTTTCTTGTCGGGCAACGATACTTGCGTCATGGTGGATGTCGGCGGAACCAGTACTGATATTTCTTTAATTGACGGTGGTTTTCCGGATATTTCCGATAACGGCGCGATTGTCGGCGGGTGGAAAACAAAAGTGCGCGCCATTCATATGGAAACATCGGCTTTGGGCGGCGACAGCCAGATTTGGATTCGCCTTCCTTCCGTTTCGGACTCTTCCGTTAAAGACAAACTCTTATTCGGTCCTCTTCGTGTTATCCCGATTTGCAGGGCGGCCTCTCTTTATCCGACTGTTTTTGAAACCCTTTTGGGGCGTTGGTTTTCGGACCGTTTCCGTTTCAATGAGTTTGTTCAACCGATTCGATTCTATATTCGAAGCGGGACTCCCGCAACGGACTTGAGAGCGGATGAACAAATGATTTACAATCGAATCAAAGAGGATATTCCGATTTCAATTATTGATTTGATGTGGGGGCTTTCTTATATTCCGAATGACATTTTACACTCTCTCGTTTCTAAAAAATTGGTGACAATGATTGGATTTACGCCGACGGATGTTTTGCATGTTCTGGGAGATTACAATGAGTTTAACACCGAAGCGTCCGTTGCCGCGGCAGGTATTATCGCTTCATTTTTGGACATTGATCCGATGGATTTGTGTCGTTATTTAAAACAAGCGTTCGCTTTTAAAATGGCTCAAGAATTGGTTCATTTTTTGGCGGAAAAAGGGGTGTCGGATAACAGCGAAAATATCGCGGTGTCCGCGCGTTCCAAAATTTTAAACACCAAATCAAGCTTTGAGGCGCCGACAGATCCGAATTTGTTCTCGACTCCGGTTTTTAAAGAATCCGTCAAATCCATTCTCTCTTTCAAAAAACCGCTTTTAAAATTTAAGCTTAATATTCCCGTCGTTTTAATCGGTGGTCCCGTCAAGGCTTACGTCGGCGATCTTCAAACATTTTTGGACGCCGAAATTTTGACGCCTGATTATTTTGAAGTCGGAAACGCTGTCGGCTCTCTGGTCGGAAAAATCGCAAAACGGGTTGACATCTCCGTTCATTTGGTTCGAAGTGAATCGCGCTATGTTTTAAAATCCATCGGATATATCGTTTATTTCCCAGGCGGTCGCTGTTCGTTTGTCAATCGGGATGATGCGCTTGAATACGCTCGAAATCTCGGTAAACAACTTATTATGGATTATATGGAATCGGAATCCGTTTTATCCGAACGGGTTGAGTTTAACATGTTTGAAGAAGACATTTCGACTTCAAAAGGAGCGCTCCCGATTATTACAAAACTCGTTTTTGAAGGGTATGCGAAAAACGTTTTTTGATTTTTTATTTTTTTATTTTTTGCGATGTTAATGTTTATTTCTTCGTTCTTCAATCCGAAAAGTGCATCATTTTGTTGTTTGCACAGTGCGATAAAAATCAAATTTCGTAATGTCAATGCAACGTAAACACCAATTACAACGCAATGTCAATGTAACGTTAATGTCAATGCAACGTAAAATGCAACGTAATGTCAATGTAATGCAAACGTCAATGCCAACGTAATGTCAATACAACGTAAACGCCAATGCAGTGTAATGTCAAATCCGTTTCAAAAATTAGAGAGCGTGTGATCGATTTATCACATGATTTCTATTAAAAAAAATCCAAAAAAAAGAAAAATCCAAAAAATATTTTGGATTGTTAAAAACAAAGTTTTAAAATTATATCTTCAAGCTTTTACAAACGTATCGGAAATTGAAAACAATCCCGATCCCAATGTGACGCGAAGAACTTTTCCTTCAAATGCGGCAGATCCGACTTTTACATCTTGATAATAAAGAGTGTAATTGCCGTCCACTTTTTCCCAGGTGCCTTTGAGTTCCAAAAGCCCTGTTTTGGCATTGTAAGTTCCGTCTTTACTGAATGTAAGTGTTGTGCTTGATTGCTCGCCGTTCCATGTTCCGACAATTTTGTCTCCGAGACATCCGGAAAACAGGCAAGCGGCTAAAACTAAAATTAAAACTGAGACCATTAGTGTTTTTTTAATTATATTAATCCCTTCTTATATATCCCTAATATGTATGTTGCCGTAAACTCATACGGCAGCCGAAAAAAATCGACAAGCATTATACTCGGGGATACTATAAAAAGATATACTAACAATAATTATTTTCAATAAGGCTTAATACAAAACAAGTCTTAATTTTTAAACAGGAACAATGTGTTGAAAAAAGAGATATCGTAAAAAAATGGTAGTCCCGAGCGGATTCGAACCACTGTCACCGGCTCCAAAGGCCGGAATGATTGACCACTACACTACGGGACTTCAAACGAACAGATGATGAAAGGGACAAATAACATAAAAAGATTTTGATATGAAATCAAAA
>JAVESN010000108.1:0-4572 GCA_034006575.1 Methanimicrococcus sp. | reverse complement strand
CGGTTTAAAAAAGAAATAAATCGCTTAAAATTGTTTGTGTAAAAACCAAACCTTTTAAGCGTTATTTTTTTAATTCTATTCTATTCTATTCTATTTTGTTTTGTTTTGTTTTGTTTTGTTTTGTTTTGTTTTGTTTTGTTTTGTTTTGTTTTGTTTTGTTTTGTTTTGTTTTGTTTTGTTTTGTTTTGTTTTGTTTTGTTTTGTTTTGTTTTCTATCGGTTCTCTGCTCTCCTCTCTTTTCCCCAAAACCTATTTATATCATCATCCTGTTGATATGTCCATTTGAGTCCTTATTATTCAAGTTCCGGTTTCGGCTGCTTCGGAGCTTGGTATTAAATTCAAAAAACCATTTTGTGCTTCAGCCAGCGTTGCATGAAATGTTACACATAATCCGAACGAACCTGTCAAAAACTTATCTGACTGTTATCGGTGAGATGAAAAAGCGGGACGTTTGCACTTTTCCAAAGCTTTGCGAAAAATCGCATTTGTTTTTCGGAAGTTGCTGAGCATCGGCTTTTTTTCTATCTGTCTGATTCTTTTAAGATTGCTTTTTTGGCGGATTTGGCGTTAAACGCAGAAGATTATCAATTTAATAAGGAGATATGAATGACAACCGCATATGATGTTCCTGCACTTGATCTTATTACAAGAGTCGCAGAAAAATTTAAAGAAAACGACAAAATTGTTCCGCCCGAATGGGCCGAGTTTGTCAAAACAGGTGTTCATAAAGAATTCCCGCCCGTACAAGAAGACTGGTGGTACATTCGCTGTGCCGCTATCCTCAGAGCTGTTTATATGAACGGTCCGATCGGTGTTGAAAGACTTTCCTCCATTTACGGCGGCAAGCAAGATCGCGGATCCAAACCGTCCCGTAAAGCAAAAGGCAGCGGTTCTATTATCCGAAAAGCTGTTCAACAACTCGAAGCGGCCGGCTATGTCAAAACCGCAAAAGAAGGCAGAACGGTTGCCGGTCCCGGCCGAGCGTTGCTTGATAACACAGCGTACGAATTGAAAGGGGAACTTCTTGAAAAGTATCCGGGATTGAAAAACTACTGAGTTTTTTGATTTTTTCAATTCAATTGAAATGATTGTGTTCTGAAAAATTCTGAATAATTTTAAGGAGTGTTAAAATGGATAACGAGCTTGAAGAAATTCGCCGCCGCCGTATGGCGCAAATGCAGGAGCAACAAGCCTCCGCTCAAGTCAACCCGGAGCAAGCGGCCTATCAACAGGAACAAGCGCAAGCTGAAATGGAAGCCCGCAAACAAGAGCTTCTCCGAAAAATCTTAACGCCCGAAGCCCGCGAACGTTTGACAACGCTTCGCATGTCCAGACCCGCGTTGGTCGAACAATTGGAAATGCAATTGTTTTCATTGGCGCAAAGCGGCCGGCTTCAAAGCATGATTGACGACGAGCAGTTAAAACAGCTTTTGGCGCAAATTCAGCCGCCGAAAAGAGAAACCTCCATTAAAAGAATGTAAGAGATTGTTTTCATTTCCTAAAAGTCAAAGTGTTTCTTTATGAAAGCTCATGTATTGTTCAGCGGAGGAAAAGACAGCTCTTTGTCGGCATTGATGTTAGAGCCGTATTTTGATGTCTCTTTGGTCACTTGCAATTTCGGTCTTTTACCGACCGGAGCCGTTGCCGAGAAAATCGCTGATGAATTGGGTTTTTCACACTCGGTCTTTCAACCGCCGATGGAAATCTTAGAAGAAGCTGCCAAATATGTTTTAAAAGACGGTTTTCCAAACGAAGCGATAAATTATATTCATCATCAAGTGCTTGAATTATTAGCAAAAACGGGTGATGTCGAATTGATTGCAGACGGTCTTCGAAGAGACGACCGCGTACCGCATTTGAAACGTTCCGAAATTCAAAGTTTTGAAGATCGGCATAAGGTTTTGTATTGCAGCCCTTTAATGGGATTCGGACGATTGACGATTAATGAAATGATTGCATCCAATCTTGTCATCACGGAAGAAGAAAGCGTATCCATTTTAAAATGTGATTATGAAGCCGAACTTCGAGAGTATTTGTATCGAAAAATAGGCGAAGAGGAAACGAATCAGCATTTTCCCAAATCTCATAAACAATCGCGCGTGATTTCAAGAATCAGAAAATAAAAATTAAAAACAATCGCATTTCGAGAATTTAAGTTTATACATATCCAACCAGGTGTTTGAAATGAGTAAAAATTTAAAAGGACAGAAGAAAAGACTCGCAAAAGCGCACGTTCAAAACGCGCGTGTTCCGGTCTGGGTCATCATTAAGACAAAAAGAAACGTCACATCTCACCCCAAGAGACGCCACTGGAGAAGATCCAGCATGCGCTTGAAGTAATCGGGATGGTAATTATCAGAACAATCGGTGATTTATAATGGCAGAAGACATTGTTAAAGAACAAATTTATACAATCCCGCTTCGCGGCGTGAAAGTGGCTCCTCGATGGAAAAGAGCCAACAAGGCGATGAGCATCATCAGAGCTTATTTGGAAAGACATATGAAAGCAAACCCTGAAATGATTAAGATTGACAAATCCGTCAACGAACACGTTTGGGAAAGAGGGTGTGAAAAACCGCCGTCTTTTATTCGTGTGAGAGCTGCAAAGTACGCGGACGGCGAAGTTCAAGCCGAACTTGCGGCCTGATTCTCTCGTTCGCGGCGGTTTGTTATTTTTCGGTTGCGTTGTCCGATGTTCGCGTTGATTTTTTTCATCGCTGTATTATTTGAAACGGAACCGAAAATCTCTCTGAATCATTTTCCAATTCTTAAAGTGAAAAGAAGATTATGCAAACAATAACCATTATGGATACCTCGGTCATCGGGGTTTTTTCCACATGTACTCAAGACGTTTGTTTGGTTCCTCACGGAACGCGCCAAGAGGTTGTTTCTTCTATTGAGAAACGCTTAGATGTTTCTGTTTATGAATGTTTGATTAACGGAAGCATTTTGGTCGGCTCGCTTTGTCGCGGCAATTCAAACGGTTTTTTGGTTCCAAAAAATACTCAAACGGACGTTCTTTCAAAAATCATCGGAAAGCCGGTGACGGCGATGCCCGGAAAATTAAACGCGGTCGGCAATATTTTGCTTGCAAACGACACGGCCGGTTTGGTTCATCCGGAAGTGCCGGACCATGTCGTTCAGATGATCGGCGAGACTTTGAAAATCGATGTTTTAAAAGGAACGATTGCCGGCATTAAAACCGTCGGTATGGCCGGTTGCGTGACAAACAAAGGGCTTTTGGTCAGTCCGGGCGTTACCGAGGAGGAATCGGCTCTTTTAGAAGATCTTTTCGGGTTTGAACCGATGATTGGCAGCGTCAATTTCGGCTCTCGAATGGTCGGCTCCGGCATTTTGGCCAATTCCAAAGGGTGTTTGACGGGATCTGAGACAAGCGGTTATGAACTTGGCCGCATATTGACTGCGCTTGATTTGGAGTAATTATTTCAATTTGATCGGAGTTTATTAATATATCAACTAATCAGAATTGTTGACACTAAAGAAACAAAGGTGAAGATAAAATGGCAAATTTTATGATTAAAGGTAAATTCAAGCCCGGTTTTTTTTGGGAAAAATTTACTAAAAATATTGAAAGCGAAAACGAAAAGAATGCGCTTGAAAAAGTTTATTCCATTATGGGCAGCAAGCACGGTTTGAAAAGACGCAGTATTGTCATTGAATCCATTCAAGAGGTCTGAGAAATGGCAATCGGTGAACAGGAAGCTCGTCAATGGGTTGCTGAATATCAAGATTATCAAAGAAATGCGGAAGCATTTCAGGGACAGTTGGAAATGGTTCGAAATACTTTGGCCGGTTGCGACAGTTCGATTCAAACGATTTCAGCGCTCAAAGAAGCGGCTGTCGCCGGCAATTCGGAATCCGTCATTCCGGTGGGTTCCGGTTGTTTTGTTCATGCCGAAATTCACGATTTCTCAAAAGTCATTGTCAATGTCGGCTCCGGCGCCAACATTGAAAAAACAGCGGATGACGCGCTTGCTTTCTTAAACGAAAGAAAAAGCAAACTTGAGAAAATGATTCAAGACTTAAACGAGTCCATGGCAATCGTTTTACAAAAAATGAAAGAAATCGAATCCAAATTAAATCATTTAGATCAATAATTTAAATCAATCATTTAAATTAATAACCCGGTTAATAATTTAATCAGTTTTTAAATCGGATTCGTTTCAGGTTTGGTTTGATCTTTCAAATCAACCCTTCCTTTTTATTTTTTATTTATTTCCGGTTTTTTTACTTGTTTCCCGTTTGTTTTTTTTATTTGTTTCTCGTTTGTTTTTTACTTGTTTCCCGTTTGTTTTTTATTTGTTTCCCGTTTGTTTTTTTTATTTGTTTCTCGTTTGTTTTTTACTTGTTTCCCGTTTGTTTTTTATTTGTTTCCCGTTTGTTTTTTATTTGTTTCCCGTTTGTTTTTTATTTGTTTCCTGTTTGTTTTTTATTTGTTTCCCGTTTGTTTTTTATTTGTTTCCCGTTTGTTTTTTATTTGTTTCCCGTTTGTTTTTTATTTGTTTCCCGTTTGTTTTTTATTTGTTTCCCGTTTGTTTTTTATTTGTTTCC
>JAVESN010000007.1:0-30611 GCA_034006575.1 Methanimicrococcus sp. | reverse complement strand
GTGAATAAAAAGTATTTTTATCTCCATTTAAAAGAATGTGAATTTAGGTATAATTATAGGAATGAAGATTTATATCAAAAAATCCTAGAAATTGTAAGAAAAAATCCTCTATTCTTATCATGACCCAAGAATAAAATCGGCATATGATACACACTGATCATAACCTATTAATAATTATTGCTATTTTGAAAAATTAAACAACCGCCTCAAACCTACAAAATGTTAAAAGATAGGTAACAAGCGAATGAATAATATAAAAATGCAAATGAGTAAAAACTTAATAGAATTATAAATTGCAGTATAACAGCAGTATTTTCGTGAAAATCTTTTTTGATTTCATCCGAGAAATAAAACTTATATGAATCATATATATAAGTTTTCCGATTTTAAAAAGTTTTTGATGACGAATATAAATAATCGGTAAATCCAAAAAAATGATGATATGACGTCATAAAACATGACGGACTGAATAAAAGAGAATATGAAAAATAAAAGCGGAAACGATAACAATAAAACCTAAAAATTAAAAAAAAGAAAATGAAAGAAAGGAACGGGTGTGGTTGTGCCTGATTTCCTATTTAGTGCGAGGGATGGGATTTGAACCCACGAATTCCTTCGAAATTGGATCTTAAGTCCAACGCCTTTGACCAGCTCGACAACCCTCGCAGAATGAAATTAAATGAGCGGCTTGGTTTTTGCTTTTAGAAAATAAAGCAACCGTATAATCATAACAATTATATTTAAAGGTTATTCTGCGGAAAGCTTTCTTTATCGGAAAAGAGGAGTTTTGCGGCCGCGGACACGATTTGTCCGTGAGAGATACAACCATCGCCGGGCGGCAGATTTTTGTGCATCAGCAAATCAATGCCATTTTCTTTGAGAAAATCCGACAAGGCCGTAACGATATAATCATTATTGGCAACGCCGCCTGAAACGCAAACGTGGAGGATGCCGGTTTCCCGAACGTGTTTTAAAACCAAACGGCCGATTCCGATGGAAAAAGCGTGAACGAACATGGCCGCAAGTTCGTTTTTCGTAAACGAAATAAACGGGGATTCTGAGTTGTTTGGCGCAACTTCCAAATAAAGAGAATAAAGAAGCGCGCTCGTGTCTAAAACGAAACGTTTTTCTCCGTTTTTTGTTTTTATTTCAACAATTTCGGGGCGGAAATAATTGAGGTCCGGGTTTTCTAAAAAACCGGAATATGCCGCGGATTCTAAAAGCATGGCCGGTTCGCCGTCAAAAGTTCTCACATCGCAAAGACCGAGCAAGCTTGCTGCGGCATCCAACACGCGCCCCGAACTGCTGGAAAAAGCGACGTTTAAGCCGGACGCCAATTGGGATAAAACGATATTTGATTCGATTGGACCATGCGGGAAATAAAGGTTTAGAGACAACAACTCTTCTTTTGAGATTTTTTTGTTTAAAACGTACGGATAAAGCATTCCAAAAACCAGCCGCGACGGATATTTTGTCGCCAAATCTGCGCCGGGCATGGGCTGAGGCGCCAAAGAAGACAAGCGCTCGTAATCCGTGTAAGTACATTTTAAAATCTCACCGCCCCAAACGGTTTGGTCGTCGCCGTAGCCGACACCGTCTAATGCGACTCCCAAAACCACGGAATCAGGTGGGAGAAAATTATCCGCCATAACGGAACAAATATGCGCGTGATGGTGTTGGATTTTGACGCATTCGATGTTTCTTTTTTGGGCGTATTCTTCGGCAAAACGCGTGGTGTTAAAATCGGGATGTTGGTCGCACACAATCCGTTTTGGAGAAATGCCGGTCAACGTTTGAAGCGTTTCAAAAGCTTCGGAATGATAAGCGGCGGTTTTTAAATGTTTTGTGTTGCCGATGTATTGGGAAAGGAAAATATTGTCCTCTTTTCCAAAAGCCAGCGTGTTATTCATTTCGGCGCCGACGCCCGCGATTTCGACGGGAGAGGAAAACGGCAGTTTTATTTTTTCGGGAACAAAACCGCGCGAGCGTCTTAAAAAAATCGGATTGTCGTTGACGACACGAATGACCGTGTCATCCGTTCGATTTTGAATCAACCGGTTGTGGAAAAGAAAATAATCGGCGAGAGAGGAAAGTTTAAAAAACGCGTCGTCGTTGTCAATGACCATCGGAAGTCCCGGCAAATTGGCGGATGTCATCACAACGGCATCCGTTTTTAAATATTCGAAAAAAACGTAATGCGCCGCGGAATAAGGAAGCATCATGCCAACGTTATGGAATTTCGGCGAAACCGACGGCGCGAATTCGTAAGAATCGGATTTGGAACAAATGACAATCGGTCGACGAATATTTTTGAGGAGGGAAAATTCTTTTTCGTTTTTTTGAATGTGAGTGTTTTTTTGCGCAACATCCGCATTTCGGACCATCACTGCAAACGGCTGAGATGACCGATGGAGTCTTTGACGCAATAAAAAGACGGCGCTTTCCGAAAAAGCGTCACAGACCAAATGAAAACCGCCGTCTCCTTTAAAAGCGATAATAAAACCGTCGTCAACCGCTTTCGCCGCCTGTTTTAAAGCGTCGTCGCCCGTTGATAAAACGATAGAGTCCCGATTGCCCGAATCGTTTTGACCGATCCGACGCTTTTCATTTTCAATTTTGTTTTCGCTTTCAATTTCATTTCCGTTTTTACTTTCAATTTCAATTCCGTTTTTACCTTCAATTTCAATTCCGTTTTTACTTTCAATTTCAATTCCGTTTTTACTTTCAATTTCATTTCCGTTTTTACTTTCAATTTCAATTCCGTTTTTACTTTCGCTTTCAATTTTGTTTTCGCTTTCAATTTCATTTCCGTTTTTACTTTCAATTTCAATTCCGTTTTTACTTTCGCTTTCAATTCCGTTTTCGCTTTCAATTCCTTTTTTATTTTTGTTTTCACTTAAAACCTGATTTTCCGCCGTATTTTGATTCTTTGCCGCTCGTTCAAAAGTATGAATCGGACCGCAATTCGGGCAACAAAGGGGTTGTGCGTGATATCTGCGGTCGTCGGGATTCGTGTATTCAAAAAGGCAGTTCTCGCAAAGCGGAAAGTCCTCCATCACCGTGTTTTTGCGATCGTAAGGCAATTTAAAAACGGTGGTATAACGCGGGCCGCAATTGGTGCAAACCGTAAACGGATACATGTGTCTGGAATTTCCGAATGTTTGGATATCGGACAAACATTCCGCGCAAACCGCCGTGTCCGGCGGAATAATGGAGTTGCCGGAATCGCCTTTTAAACTTTTTAAAATTTGAAATTCGCCGAATTTGAAATGAGAGGCGGAACCCGAAATTTCATCGGAATTTAAAACGGAAATATCCGATTGATCGATTTGAGAAAGCGGCGGATTTTTTGTCATTAAATCCGATAAAAAAGAATCCATGTCTTGGGGGGTTCCCGCCGCGAAAATCTGAACCATGTTCCCCAAATTCGCAACCGATCCGAAAATGTTGTTTTGCACGGCGGTTTTGTAAACAAAGGGCCTGAAACCGACCCCTTGAACGACGCCTTTGATTTCAATCCGGTTATAAATTACGGCGGACATGCTCATTCTCGATTGTTTTTAATATTGAATGAAAGAAACAGATGAAATGAAATCATTCAAAAATAGTCAAAGGGTTTAAATTTTTAAATCGTTTTCCAATTCTTTTAAAACGATTGGAATCACGCGGTCAATCGCTTCTATGACTTCCGGACTCATCTCAGACGTCAAGTGAACTTCATCGGGATGTTTTTCAATCTCAACGCCGTAAACGATGATTTCGGGCAATCCTTGAACTTCGCGCGCGATTGAAAGAACCGTCGGAACGGAAACATCGTGAGACGACATCATTTTCCCGACGCCTTCTCCTTCCAACAAGTCTTCGCCGTTTATTTTTAAAATCGTCCCCAACCGCTGATCGCTTTTCAAAGCGTCGATAATAATAATTTTATCAAACCCTTCCAAAAAACAAAGCATATCCAATCCGGAAACGCCGGCGTCTATGATGTCGACTTCCGGCAAGCAGGACAAAGCGTTCACGGGCAAGCCGGAGAAAATCGGATCCGAGGGCGATAAACCGTTTTTTAATTTATCTTGAATCTCGATTAACTTTTCAACCGCACGAATGCCAAACCCGTCGTCTCCCATCCATAAATTTCCGCACCCCATAATTCGAATTGTTTTTAAAAGAGCCATAAAAAACACCTGCCGATTTTGATATTTTGATATGGTTAATGAATTATCGGTATGATATAAAAGGGCTTCTCACTGAAAAAGGTGTAAATTTTTTAAAAAATTATTAGAAACAAAAACAACAAAAACAAAAGCAAAAACAAACCGTTAGAAAAAAATAAAAAAAACGCCCGACTTGACTTAAACACGATAACAGAAAGCGACAGGGATATTTTATCGTTGATTTAATATTTAAAATCCGGCAACCGTTTTTCAAACATTAATCAAACCTCAAAAACGACCGTTCGCTGCAGGCATCGCCGAAGGCGTGACAAAGCGAACGGATTCGACCCGATAAAATAAATCAAAATCAACCAACCGCTTTAAAAAAATATATTTATAATTTATATTTGAGTACATTCCGTTTTGTGTTTTTTAAAAAAAAGGAGTTCATCCGCAAATTTCGATTTTTCGCGCGCTTCGCTTGCTCAAAATCAAAAATGAGAGGGACGGAAATTGGGATTTTGAAAAATATAAGACAGCCAAAAGATGGAAATAAAAAAGTTAAACAAAAATAAAATGAAAACAAAAACAAAAATCTAATGTAAAAACAAAAATAAAAATAAAAAACAAGAATGCCCGACCTGACTTAAACACGATAACAGAAAGTAATGCGGGTACCTTATCGTTGATTTTGAAGAGGAGACATTTGGTTTTTCAAAAAAACGGATCCCCGTCAGCAAGAACGCGGGCCAAGTTTAAATTTTGAAAGGAAAAAAATGAGGCGAGTTTTGGATGATAATTTGGGGGTCAATCCACAAATTTCGATTTTTTGCGCGCTTCGCTTGCTCAAAATCAAAAAGAGCGGAGGCGGAAATTGGGATTTAAAAAAATATAAGATAGCCAAAAAGATAGAAATTAAAGAATAAAATAAAAATGAAAACGAAAAGATATAGAAAGAAACAAAAAAATCAAAAATAAAACAAAACGAAAATAGAAATGAAACAAAAATAAAAAAAGAGCAAAAATAAAAAAGATAAAAAAAGAAAAGGAAAAAGAGGGTTTTCCTTAATTTTTCCTTTTTTTAATTCGTTTTCTTTTTTAATTAATGCTCTTCTTCAATGATTTGAACAATCGGGCTGTTTAAGTCTTCTTTTCCGTCGATAAAGATAGCTTTCCAGTATTTGAAAACCTTTGAGTCGAACTCCAAAATGAGTGCGTGGCAAATCAATTCGAAGATAAAGAAGTATGTTAACGCCAAGTGCAACCAACGGGCGAATTGAAGACCGTTCATATTTAAGAGGGGGGAAACCCAACCAAAGATGATGGTCAACCATTGCGCAATCGGGATACCGATGATACTCCAATCCACTTTATAGAGGACGATTCCCGTAATGAAGATCAGGAAAATACAAAGCCCTTCAATCACGATGAAAATTTTAAACATCGGGTGAAGCTTTGTTTTATAATGTCCCGTGGTTTTGTTGTAAATCGTAAATGCCGGATATTCTTTTTGTTTTCCGAAGAAATTGAGAACCATGCCTTTTAAACGGTAATAATCTTCCTTATTGAAGACGTAACTGTGGTAGAAGTGCGTGGCAATACCTTTTATACCGCCTTCTTGCCAACCGTGGGAAACGATTCCGTACGGGACCAAGAACCAGTTGGTTAAAATCAAAACCGGAACAAAGACCATATGTAAAGTACGAGCGGTGTGGAAAGAGATAATTTCTCCCCACCCGAAGTAAATGGCTAAGCCGGTAAAGATTAAAACCAACATGGCGAGGGCGTGAAACGTATGCGTCCACCGCTCAATCCAGTTATACCGTTCTACGATGATGGTTTTCTCTGCATTTTGTGACATTTAGAAAACCTCCTTTTCAGAATAATTCGTATTTTTTCGGGGCATTCTTTCCTGTTGCATCAATTGTATGAATGGCACAAGCAATACACGGGTCGTAAGAACGACCGACATGGTAGATTGCAACCGGGTTGTTGTAATCTGCGCCGCCGATGTTGTCAACGCCTGAAATCGCATTGTTGAGAAGGGCCTGTTCGACCGGGCTTGGGACACCGTTTTCATCGCGCGGGCCGAAGTTCCAAGTACTCGGAACAATCGCTTGGTAATTTTTAACCTTACCCTTGGAGTCGCCGACAATCCAGTGGCCGAGCGCACCGCGGGGTGCTTCCCAAAGACCGATACCTTGGTTGTCTTTGGCGGCTCTTAAATCGACGGTTGTCATAAACGGTTTGGACGGGTCGATATCATTAACCCAGTTCACCAACTCGTAAGCCAAAACGGCCACTTCCTGCATACGCGCAAGAACTCTTGTGTAAACGTTTGCCGGAGAGGTGCCCGCATCGCTGAAGGCTTTGGCAAGACCCATGACCAACGGATCTTGTGCGACAATCTGGCGTGCCAAAGGTCCGACTTCTCCCGGAATACCGTTGTAGCGCGGTGCTTTTAACCAGCTGTATTTGTCGGCGGGACCTGCGTTTAAGTCAAGCTTGTCCGTGTCCGCCAACGGAACGGTCGTTCCGTCATAGGGGTGCCGGGACGCGACGTCGTCTTCATAAAAGGCGCACTGAATGCTTTCGGTGATCTTTTTAGAATCGAAGTCTTCGAATTTCAAATTGCCGGAAACGACACCGGATGTCCAGAATCTTTCGCCGGTCGGGCTTTCCGGAGAGTATCCGTCTTGTCCGCGTTTGTAGTACGCGCCGTAAGAGATGAAACAAATCTTGCTCGGGTCGCTGTAGCCGCCGAGTTTGTCGAATCTTAAGCTGGCCGGAAGGCCGAGAATCTTTTCACCGACAAGTTCGGAACCAAAAGCTGCGAAAAGCTCGACATCTTTCCAACCGTTTTCTCGGGTGAATTGGTTGTCGGGCGTTTTGCTGATTAAGTTTGCCAAGTGGTCCGTCACGAATTTAACGGCCGCGTCGGGGGATTTGGCGTAATGCGTATTTTGAACCCAGGTCTCAAGCGGCACGCCGAGCGTGAAGTCTTTGACGAAATCCAACACTTTTAAGTAAAGCGCGCCGACTTTTGAAATCTCGGCCACATTCGGAGTGCATGTCACACCGCCGACGATGTTGACGGCCGGGTGGGGCATTTTACCGCCGAAAATAGCGATGGCTTGCTGGAGTTTTTTCTTTGCGGAAATCGCGTTGATGTAGCTGGATCCCGGGGGAATGGCTTTACCGTCCATTTTGTAGCTGATGGGTGCGAATCTTCCGAGAAGTTCTTTCCAAACGGCTTCTCCGGTTGCGCCCAAATTCAATTCGGGGCCGGTCAAAACGTCTCTGTATCTCGGGTTGGCAAAGTCGGGGCCGAATAAAACGTAAATGTGCGTTGCGTGGCTGGAAATCATGTTGGCTGCCTGAATAAAGTTTCGAACGGCCAACGCGTTTTCGGGAACGCTTTCCGCAACGTTGTAGAGATGATCAAGAGCGTTTGTTGCGGTTTGTGTGTGTGAAATCGGACAAACGCCGCAAATTCTTGCAACGTGAAGGGAAGCGTCTCTGGGATCTTTATTCTGAAGCATGCGTTCAAAACCGCGGAAAAGCATACCGCCGCTTTGCGCCGACGTGACATATCCTTTGTCGTTGACGTCAGCCATAATCTTCAGGTGTCCTTCAATTCTTGTTAAGGGATCGACTGTAATTTTAACCATTTTTCATCACTTCTCCTTGTTAACTCTGCGAACGGCATGAACACCGGCCGCGACAACCGCCGCACCGATTGCAAAGGCTGCGATTGTGCCGATATTGACGCCGAACAAAACGCCCGCGCTTTCTCTTTCAACATAAAAAGGCATAGAGCCGTTCGGGAAGATCGGTTCGACACAAGCGATACACGGGCCGCCGGCCTGCATACACACGCTGACGCCGTCGTTCCATTTTCGAAGAGCGCAGTCCGCGTGGACGTAGGGGGCTTTACAGCCGACTTTCCAAAGACAGCCGCCTTCGGCGAATTGGACGTCCAAAACACCGCGATCATAGAATCCGCGGCGCGGGCAGTTGTCGTGAAGGGTGTGCGTGTCCGGATAGAAAACTTTGAGTCTTCCGTTGTCATCCAATTGTCCGTCGAGATTGTTTAAGTCAATTTTTCCGAGAAGAACAGCGGCGACGGTTAAGAAGAACCAGTCGGGGTGAGCCGGGCATCCGGGGAGGTTAATCACCGGTTTGTTGATGCCGAGAAGCTTCATCATACCGCCTTTTTTGTTTTCGGTTTGATTGACGCCCATAAAGTCGCAATATTCTTTTACGGCCGAATCCGTAACGGTAATACCGCCGTAAGCGGCACAGGTACCGAGCGCGATAACTGCGGTTGCTTTTTCAGCCGTCTTTTTAAAGATG
Source organism: Methanimicrococcus sp. (assembly GCA_034006575.1). Taxonomy (GTDB): domain Archaea; phylum Halobacteriota; class Methanosarcinia; order Methanosarcinales; family Methanosarcinaceae; genus Methanimicrococcus. The sequence continues at coordinate 22,101 of JAVESN010000007.1, read as the reverse complement.
TCTTTGAAAGTGTGGTTGCCGATCATGTTGATTTTGCCGGTGCCGTTCGGACCGTTTCCGATGGAACCTTCGACAACCAAAATATAGCCGCCTTCCGCGACCAATTCGTTCAATAAAATTTCACCGTTTAATTCGGAGTTGCCGACCAATTTTCCGTCAACAAAAATACCCTGTTGCGCCAAAAGCGTTTCGTGGTAAACCACGCTGACGTTTAATTGGGCGAGCGCATCTGCGAAATCAGGAGCGCTTGTATTTAAAGCGGATATGGAACAGCCTGTACATTCCGCGCCGTGAAGCCAAAGAACTTTTGTTTCATTTTCGAAAGTCAATGCTTCTGCAAGCTGATTTCCGTAAAGTGAAATAAAAGATGTCGCTCCAAGGGCAGCCACCGCCTTTAAAAAGGTACGGCGGTCAACCTTGAGAATATCAAGGTTTTTGAATTGTTCAATCATATTCAATTTTTCACTAGCCATTTGAAAACCCTCTACTGTAAACACTATTAAGTAGTAGCAATGGACTATATTCCCTATGGTCTATATAAATATTATCCATATCTTACATTAAAAAACATGCAGGATTGAGGCAAAATATAGCGAAAGAAAAACATTTTTCGACGCAACAAATATTTTTTAATGTTTGAAAAACGGCTCGTTTTTTCAAATAAAAAAAGAGAATTCAAAATCGGAAAAACCAATCCCTTTAAATAAAAAAAGAAATTAGTATTTCAAAAATATAATGATAAACAATGACAATAATCGTAGAAGAAAAATTGAAAAAGAATTAAAAAATAAAAAAAACAAAAATGAAAAACAAAAATGGAAAACAAAAATGAAAAACAATAATAAAAAACAAAAGTAAAAACAAAAGTAAAAACAAAAGTAAAAATAAAAGTAAAAAACAAAAGTAAAAAACAAAAATAAAAAACAAAAATAAAAAACAAAAGTAAAAAACAAAAGTAAAAAACAAAAGTAAAAAATAAAAACAAAAATAAAAAAACAAAATGATAAAAATTAATAAATAATAAAAATCAAAAAAGATATAATATAAAAATAAAAATGATTGTTTTGAAAAAACACAAAAAAATCTTGGTGAAAAATTATTGTAAAAAAGTTTTGTAAAAAATTTCCAAAAAGTTTTGTAAAAAATTTCCAAAAAAGCTTTGTAATATATTTCCAAAAAAGCTTTGTAATATATTTCCAAAGGGTTTTGTAAAAATCTTTAGAATCTTGTAAAAAATGTAACTTTTTTAATATTTAATAATTTTAACAACAGACATATATATAGAATAAAAGAAACGAATCATTTAACCGTAAAATTATTACAAGTCAAATTAAAAACAATGAAGAGAGGAAAGAAAAATGTGTATTGCAATTCCCGGACAAATTTCAAAAATTGTGGATGAGAACAAAGCGGAAGTGGATTTCGGCGGCGTTTTTAGAGAAGTGACATTAGATTTGCTCGGCGGCGCTTCTGAGGTGAATGTCGGCGACTATGTTTTGGTTCATGTCGGTTATGCGATTTCCGTCATTACGGAAGAAGAGGCGCGCTTGACGCGTGAAGCTTTTGATGAATTGTTAGCGGCCAACGAAGCCTTTGATCAAGAAGTCGGCATTTAATCGGAAGACGAAAAACATGACAAAAGAAAATTCATTCGTGAACAATCCCGTTGAAGTTCAGAAAAAATTAATTGAAACCATTTCGTCTTACCCAAAACCGGTTCGGATTATGCATATTTGCGGAACGCATGAGCGGACGATTGCTAAATACGGGATACGAAGTTTGCTTCCGGAACGAATAGAAGTTCTCAGCGGTCCCGGCTGTCCGGTTTGCGTCACGCCGGATGACGATATTGACACCGCGATATTGCTCGCCAAAAAAGGTTTTACGGTGATTACTTTTGGCGACATGCTCCGCGTTCCCGGAACGGAAGAAAGTTTATTTGACGCGCGGGCGGAAGGCGCCGATGTGCGTATGGTTTATTCTATTGACAACGCCGTTAAAATCGCCGAAGAAAATCCGGACAAAGAAATCGTTTTCTTTTCAATCGGCTTTGAAACGACAATTCCGACAACCGCCGCCGCCGTTTTGCGCGGGCTGCCGTCCAATTTTTCCATTTACGCGTCTTTAAAATTAACGCCGCCCGCCATTAATTTGCTGGTTCAAGACATCAATGTCGACGCGTTTATCGCGCCCGGACACGTCGCCGTCATTACGGGAACCGTGCCCTACGAGGAGTTTGCAAAAAAAGGATATCCGATTGCGGTTGCCGGCTTTGAATCATACGATATTTTGCTCGGCATAAAAATGCTTTTGGACCAAATGTCAGCCGGAAAAAATGAAGTGGAAAACGCGTATATGCGCGCCGTTAAAACGAACGGCAATCCGATTGCGGTCAAAATGATGAACAACGTTTTTGATATCGTGGATGTTGAATGGCGCGGCCTCGGCATCATTCCGTTGTCGGGATACAAATTGAAAGAACAGTACAAAGAGCATGACGCCGCCGCCAAATACAAAGAATTTTATGAAAAAGATTTGGACGCGCTTCGTGAAATTCGCAAAAAGAAAAAGAAGAATTGTATTTGCGCAACCATATTAACCGGAAAAGCGACGCCTTCGGATTGCCCGATGTTTGGAACGGCTTGTAAGCCGACCGCGCCGATCGGGCCGTGCATGGTCAGCGACGAGGGAATGTGCCACAGTTGGTATAAATATTGCCGCGACTAAAGAGGCAAAAAAATGCATGAATATTCACTAGCCATCGGTTTAATGGAAAGCGTTCTGGACGCCGCGAATCAAAATAACGCGAACGTCGTCAACCATATCAATGTCCTTGTCGGAAAACTGGCGCATGTCAATCCGTCTCAATTGGAATTTTGTTTAAAATCCGTCGGGGAAGAAACGATTTCGGAAAACGCGACTTATTCGTTTGAGTATGTCGAGCCGGAAATTAAATGCGTTTGCGGTTATTTCGGAAAACCCAATGAGACGGACGATGATTGGGACATGCTGGAATATATTGTCAATCTCATTTGCCCGATTTGCGGCAAAAATGTGGAAGTCATCGGCGGAACGGAATTGGTCGTGGATTCCATTGACATTGATTAAAAGAATAAAGTACCCCGGGTAAATTATAAAGTAAAAAAGTAAAGTATAAAGTTATTTAAAAATTAAAAAAGAAGAATTTAAAAATAAAAAAGAAGGATTCAAAAATGTGGACTCAGTTTTTAGCGACCGGACATATTATCAATATCGGACATGATGTTTTTAAAGAGAACAGAAAGCTTGCCGATAAGAATCGAGAAAGTTTTAAAAAATCCGGCGTTTTTGCCGTCAATATCATGGGCGCAATCGGTTCCGGGAAAACGACGCTGATTGAAGAAGCGATTAAAGCTTTAAGCTCGAAATATAAAGTGGCCGCCATTGCCGGCGACGTGATTGCGGATATGGACGCCGCGCGCTTTGAGAGGCACGGAATTAAAACGATACCGGCCAACACGGGAAAAGAATGCCATTTAGACGCGCATATCGTAAACGACTTGATTAAGAAAAATGATTTGAGCGGCTATGATATTTTATTCATTGAAAATGTCGGCAACTTGATTTGTCCGACCGATTTTGATCTTGGAGAAGATATGAAAATCGTCGTGGTCAGCGTCAGTGAAGGCGATGACATTATTTTGAAACATCCCGTCATTTTCAGAACGTCGGACTTGGCCGTCATCAATAAAATCGATATTGCCGACGCGGTCGGCGTCAATCCGGAAACAATGGTTCGCGACGTTAAAACATTGAATGAAAAAATTCCGATTCTGTTAACATCCAAGAAAAGAGAAGAAACCGTCGAAGAATGGGTAAAAATTCTTGAAAATGAAATGTTGAAAAAGAAAGCGTAAAATGAAAAACAAAAACGGTTATCTAAAAACAAAACCGAAAAGCGGTCATTGAAAATATAATTGAAAAACGGCAAATGAAAAAGACAATCTGAAACGAAAAATTAAAGAAGTATTGATAAAAATGGCAAAAGAAAACAAAATATCCATGGAACACGGCGCGGGCGGTCAACAAATGCAGTCGTTAATCGGTGAAGTTATTTTGAAAAATTTCACGAACAAAAAAGCGGGCTCCATCGGATTGGATGCTTTGGACGACGGCGCGACCATTGAGTTGGACAGGGACTTTATCAACGGGCATAAAAACGCGGAATTGGTGATGACGACGGACAGCCATGTTGTCAAGCCGATTTTCTTTCCGGGCGGCGATATCGGAAAAGTCTCCATTTGCGGCGCGATTAATGATTTGTCCGTGATGGGCGCAAAACCGCTTGCCGTCAGTTGCGGCATGATTCTTCCGGAAGGCTTTAATATTTCGGATTTGGAAAAAGTAGTTCAGTCCATGAACGCCTCCCTTCTTGAAATCGGAGTTCCGCTCATCACGGGGGACACAAAAACCGTTGAAGGAACGGCGCTGGATTCAATTATTATAAACATCGCCGCCGTCGGAATTTGTGATGAGCCGGTTTGCGATTCCGGCCTTCAAGTCGGAGATAAAATTATAATTTCCGGTTTTATCGCCGATCACGGAATGGCGCTTTTAACGAAAAGAGAAGGTTTTGAATTTCATTCGGATTTAAAATCGGACACGGCGCCGCTTTGGAAAATGATTGAGCCGCTTTTATCCGTCAGAACCGCAGACGGCAAACGAGCCGTTACCGCCATGAAAGACCCCACGCGCGGCGGTGTCGCAGATTCCGTAAATGAAATGGCGCAAAAAAGCCATGTCGGCATTCAACTTTATGAAGAAAAACTTCCCATCCGAGAAGCTGTTTTAACGTCTTGCGAAATGCTGGGATTGGATCCGCTTGAAATCGCAAACGAAGGAAAAGCCGTCATCGGCGTTCATCCGGAATACACCGATATCGTGTTAAATATTTTAAAAGAACATCCGTACGGCAAAGACGCGGCCATTATCGGAGAAGTGACGAAAGACAAGCCCGGAAAAGTCATTTTGATTTCCGAACTCGGCAGCTCAAGATACGTGGATGTCCCGACCGGAGATCCGATTCCGCGCGTTTGTTAATCCGAAAAGAAAACAAAACGAAATAAATTATGCAAAAGTTTTTAAAGTAAAACGGATTCGTTAAAATTGCCATAAAGACAGAGATAATAAATAAAAATGAAAAGAGGATAAAACAGATCAGAAAAAATAAGAAAGGAATTTGCGATATGTCCAAAAAAACAAATAAAAACCGATACATCTTCATATATGCCACATTTCCGTCCAAAAAGACGGTCTTGCCGATCACCGAAAAATTGATTGAAAAAAAAATGGTTGTCTGTGCGAATATTAATGAAATGGATGCTATTTACTCATGGAATACGCGCGTTCACGAAGAAAAAGAATACGGCGTTTTATTTAAAACCAGAGAAGACAAATGGAAAAAAACCAAAAAATATATTTTAAAGAAACATCCGTTTGAAACGCCCGTCATTTTAAAATTAAGAATCAGAGATTATAATTCCGGTTTTAAAATATGGATGGACCAAAGTTTAAAAAAGAACCGAAATCAAGTCAAATCAAAGTGTATTCCTTCCGAACCGGCGGAAACAAAACCGGATCGGCTTTAAAAAAATCCCGGTCGGTTTTATACATTATTTTTTAATTCTTTTGGTTTTTTAAATTATTTTAATTTATTAATTATTTTAATTTATTAGTTATTTTAACATATTAGTTATTTTAACATATTAGTTATTTTAACATATTAGTTATTTTAACATATTAATTAGTTTGATTTATTAATTGCCTAATTTATTAACCACGATAATATATTAATTGGTTTAATTTATTATATTTAAATTGTTTTGAAAAACCGCCTTTGTAAAAGAAAAAAGGCGAACGAGAAATCAATCTTTACCGCCGCGAATTCCGATTTTAATTTTAACCGGTTCGGCTTTTTCATCTTTTTTATCGTCTCGGTCCGTTTTAAAATCTCCCGAATCGCTGATGAAAATTCTTTTTTCGGTTGTTTTGGGGAGCGTTAAAATCGGCTTTTCTTTTTTATCGCCGGATTCTTGGGGTGTTTTGTTTTTCATTTCATTGTTCGGTTTAATTTCATTTTTCCCGTCAAAAGAGAAATAGATACCGACGAGAGCGATGATGATTCCGAGAGTAACGCTGTATATGAAATACTCGACCGGGAAAAGATAAGAGCCCGCCGTTGAAAGGGACAAGACGTAACTGCTTGAGCTCCAAAACAAAAGGGTTCCGGAAAGCGCGAAAAGCATCACTACGATTTGATTTTGATAATCCTGTTTTAGAAGAATTTGGTCAAATATTTTTCCGATTAAATAAATGAAAACGGAACAGGCGTACCATAAAACAACGCTTTTTATAAACATGGATAAAAGTTCGATTAAACCGTCATAAAGGGGCATGATTTCCCAGACATTAATCAAACCGTTAATCGTTCCGATAATAAAAAACAAAATGGAAGCAATGGTTGTGATAAACGACAATTGATGAGAACGATAGGATTTTTTTAATTCCTTCCAGCCGAGAACCACTTTATCATTAAACGAATACGCGCGAAGAATCATGTAAATGCCGACCGCAAAAAACGTGCCGATAATCGCCCACTGCGGGTTGCTTGTCGCCATGGCGAGCGCGTAAATGATTAAGGCTAAACCGATCGGCACAAAAAAGGTTTGAAGCATTTTCGGGTCTTTTAAGAAATTTTTAATCATATAATATGTGCTTTCAAGCCGCTCGCTTTGCATGACAATAATTCTTTGAACCGAATCCACTTTAATGCGGGATTGGACCAGCGGAATTAAACTCTCGTCTTCCGCTCCGTCCGAAACAAAAATCGCGCTTTTGACATCCTGCGTGGATAAAAATTCGTCCAATTGGTCCGCAATTTTTTTATCCGAAATCGTTCCGACATTTCGGTCTCCGGCAAAAGAGACGATTTCGGCGTCGACGCCCATACTTCTCAACTCGTCCAAAATACGAATTCCGCCAAAAATCGTATTGGTGTCGGAATCCTCAGGATCCGCGGTCGCCAAACTGACGGCAGCCGCGATATTTGCACCGCGGCCGATAACGGGCGTTATCACTTTTGCTTTTTCCCCGAGATCGTCATCCCTGTCAATACAAATAACGAGCGTATCCATTTTTTTTCAATCCTGATTTCGACATATTGATTTGATTTATTTACCATTCGCGTCTATTTATAAAAATCTTATTAATCAAACAAAATCTGATTTATCCTTAAAAAACTTATTAATCAAACAAAATCTGATTCATCCTTAAAACTTATTAATCCATCCGAAATAAAAACCTATCACAAACTTAAGCATCAATAAACTGGCGTCCATTCTATTTATATCTTAATTTAAATTTTCGTTTTTTATTCTGTTTTTGAAATCGTTAAAACATATTTAAATGCGAATTAAAATTCGATTTCTGAAAAATACAGAATTTTATTTTCTTTCTTTTGCCGAATTTTTTGAATCAATTTTTCGGCGCATTCTAATTTTTTCTTTTTTTGAGGAGTCACATTGAAATCGTTGAAATCAAATCCGATTAAAATCATTCGTTTCGCTCCAAAAGCGTTTGCTAAAAAAACACAACGGTCGCCGTCCGTAAACCCGCCGAAATTGAACAAATGCTTTGGAGGACGACACTGGCATGTCGGAATAATATGCCCGTTTTGAATTTTATTTTCAAGAAGCGGCCAATATTTTTGAATTTTATCCGAATTGTCACCGTGCGCGTGGATCAAAAAAACGGAACCGAAATCAAGAGCTTTGATTTCGTTGAAAACATCGCCGGGGTCTTTCCCGTCCAAATCACTGACAATCACTTCCGGATATCTGCCGGCTTGAATCAAAACGAAAGCCGCGCCGTCGGCCGCAACAAACACCGAGTCTTCAAAAAAACGCCCTTTCGTTGCTCTCTCTTTCATTTTTTCCATCAATTGATAATATTCGAATTCAAGAGAAGGCGCGTTTCCGCAAATAACAACATTTTTTTGAAAAAGCATTCTTTTTAAAAGATCGGAAGAAAAAAAACCGTTTTTGCCCGCATTCTCGGACACGCTTTTGATTGCGTTTTCAAACAGGCGGGATAAAAAAGCGGCCGTTTCTTCATCTTCCGTTTTTGAAAAATCGAATTTGTCTAAAATGATTTGGTAATACGGTTCCCATTCCTTAAAATCCATACGATATCCCAATCTCCTTTCTTATTTTTAAGTATCGGCACAATTCATATTTATTAGGTGTTATATTTTTGTTTTTTTTCTCAATTCCATTCAAAAAATCAAAACAAAACAAATCAAAACAAAAAAAATCAAAACAAATCAAATCAATTCAATTCAATTCAATTCAATTCAAAACAAATCAAAACAAAAAAAATCAAAACAAATCAAATCAATTCAAAACAAATCAAATCAAATCAATTCAAAACAAATCAAATCAAATCAATTCAATTCAATTCAAAACAATTTCAAACAATTAATTCGTTTCAAACAGATTCATTTCAAAACGGCTGCGTTTCAAATCCGTTACTTCAATTCAAAACCTTTAATTACTCCTTTTCTTTACTTCTATTCCTTAATTTATTTTTGGGTCACCGGATTATTGATTCCTATTTTTAATGATATTTATGAAATTTATAAAAACGCCAAAAATGATAAAGTATCTGCGTCCTTATATACCGATGATAGCTGCCGCAATTGTTTTGGTTTTTTTACAATGTTTAACGCAACTGATGTTGCCGGATTTAATGTCTAAAATGGTGGACAACGGAATTATCGGGCGCGACATTGACTACATATACAAAATGGGCGCGTACATGTTGATTTTGACCCTTTTTACGATGGTTTTCTCAACGGCCGCCAACTATTTCACCTCAAAATCCGCGTCCGGATTCGCTCAAGATCTTCGAAAAGATATGTTTGAAAAAATCAACTCATTTTCCATAAAAGAAGTTGAAAAATTCGGGACATCCACATTGGTGACAAGAACCGCAAACGATGTTTCTCAAATTCAAACCGTTATCATGATGATGCTTCGAGTCGTCGTATTATCCCCGCTTATGTTTTTGGGAAGTTTTTTGCTCATGCTGCAAAAAGATGTTTCCCTCTCCTTAGTCGTATTATCGTTTTTGCCGTTGATTGGTTTATTTTTATATCTCGTGACTCGAAAAATAATTCCGAATATAAAAAAGATGCAAGACCGGTTGGACCACCTCAGTCGAACGCTTCGAGAACGTTTAACGGGCGTTCGCGTGATTCGCGCGTTTAATAAAGAAGAAACGGCGGACCGCCGATACAAGGAAGCAAACGAAGATTTAACAGAAATATCATTAAAAGTCAACAAACTGGCCGCATTTCTTTTTCCGGGAATGATGTTTTTAATGAACATGGCAACACTCGCCGTTTTATGGTTTGGGGGAAGACAAATCGAATCCGGGGACTTAAGCATCGGCAATTTAATGGCCGTCATCCAATACGTAACCATGATTATGATGTCGGCCGTCATGATTTCATTCGTATTTCTCCTCATTCCGCGCGCCCAAGTTTCCGTCCGGCGTATTTCAGAAGTTTTAGAAACGAAAACGACAATTCGCGACCCTCAAAATCCGGCCGACACGGACGCCTCTCAAACAAAAGACACACCGGCCATCGAATTTAAAAACGTTTCTTTTAAATATTCCGATTCCGAACAAGAGATTTTAAAAAATATTTCCTTCACGGTCGCTCCCGGCGAAACCGTTGCCGTTATCGGCGGGACTGGATCCGGAAAAACCACGTTGGTTCATTTAATTCCGCGTTTTTATGACGTTTGTTGCGGCGCCGTTTATGTCAACGGAACGGATGTTCGCCGGATATTGCAAACAGATTTGCGCCAAAAAATCGGATTCGTTCCGCAAACCGCGCTTTTATTTTCAGGAACGATTGCGGAAAACATTCGTTACGGAAAAGAAGAGGCAACGGAAGAAGAAATCTTAAAAGCGCTTGAAACGGCTCAAGCTTTGGATTTTGTCAAAGAGATGGAAAACGGCATTCACTCTTATATTTCACAGGGGGGAACCAATGTATCGGGCGGTCAAAAACAAAGGTTGAGCATTGCGCGCGCCGTTGTCAAACGTCCGGAAATTTATATTTTCGATGATAATTTTTCGGCTTTGGATTATAAAACGGACGCCAATCTCCGGCAAGCGCTGAAATCCGAAATGAGGGGCGCGTCCGCCATTATTGTCGCGCAACGTGTTTCAACCATTCAAAATGTTTCCAAAATCATTGTTTTAAAAGACGGAGAAATCGTCGGAATCGGAACGGACGCCCAATTAAGACAAAATTGCGGTGTTTACAAAAAAATTGCGGAATCTCAAGAGAGCACAAAAACGCAAGAAACGGCCGAGTCGCAAGAGAACGCGGAGGCGGTTTTATGAATAAAGAAGAGAAAAAAGAATTTTCTTCTCTTCCCCCTTCCCGGCCGCATCGAAAAGGCCCGATGGGCGGCGCAGAATTCTTAAACGTCGGTGAAAAACCCAAACATTTTTCAAAAACCGTCAAACGTTTAATGAATTATCTCAAACCGTATCGAATCGGTCTTTTAATTTTTTTGATATTGGCTGTTTTAAGCACCGCTTTTGCAGTGCTTGCGCCACTTGTCATCGGTGAACTTGTCAACGTTTTCTTTGACGGGATAACCGCCGCAACGGAAATCGGAATAAAAATCGACACGAGAGCCGTCATTTCATTATTGACGCTTTTGTTTATTCTTTACGCCTTAAGCTCATTGTTCGCGTATATTCAACAATACATCATGGCGATTGTTACGCAAAAAGTGATTTCCAATTTACGTGTTGAAGTCGGTTCCAAATTATCGCGCCTGCAATTGAAATATTATGACACCCATACCAACGGCGAGATTATGAGCCGTATTTTAAGCGATGTCGACACCATCAACAATACGCTTCAACAAGGCGTCGGACAACTGATAACATCGACGGCGACCATCGCCGGTATTTTGGCGATTATGCTTTATTTAAACCCGTTGCTGACATTGGTTTGCGTTTTTGTTTTGCCGGTTTCCGCGGTTTTAATGAAAGTCATTGTTCGCAAATCTCAGCCGTATTTTAATAGAATGCAAAAAGATACGGCCGACTTAAACGGTTTTGTTGAAGAGATATACGCCGGCCACAAAATTATAAAGGCGTTCGGTCGTGAAAAGAGAGCGATGAATGATTTTGAAGAAATCAATGAAAGCCTTTATGAGGCCGGCTGGAAATCTCAATTTCTTTCCGGAATATCCATGCCGATTTTATTTACGGTTCAAAACATCGGTTATGTAATCATCTGTATCGTCGGCTGTTTATTCGTCTTAGCCGGTTCGATGAATATCGGAAACGTTCAATCTTTTATATTATATTCCCGTCAATTTACGCAACCGCTCACGCAAATTTCAACCGTTGTCAATATGATTCAATCAACGATTGCTTCGGCCGAGCACATTTTTGAAATGTTGGACGAGGAAGAGGAAATTCCGGACCAAAAAGAAGCCGCGATTTGTTTAAATCCGACAGGCGCCGTTACGTTTGACCATGTGATGTTTGGTTATGAGCCCGATAAACCGGTCATAACGGATTTGAATTTGAAAATTTCATCGGGAGAGTCCGTGGCCATTGTCGGTCCGACCGGTGCCGGAAAAACGACTCTTTTGAATTTGTTGCTCCGTTTTTATGAAATCGATGACGGTCGAATTTTAATCGACGGTATCGACATTAAAGAAATGAAACGAAAAGATTTGCGCGGATTGTTCGGAATGGTCCTTCAAACGCCGTGGCTTTTTAACGGAACGATTAAAGAAAACATCGCATACGGATCGGAAAACGCGACGGACGAGGAGATCATACGGGCCGCAAAAGCGGCTTATGCGGACGCGTTTATTCAAAAATTGCCCAACGGTTACGACACCGTCATCAACGAAGAGGCTTCAAATATATCGGAAGGACAAAAACAGATGTTAACCATCGCGCGCGCGTTTCTTTCCGACCCCGCCATCTTGCTTTTGGACGAGGCGACGAGCAATGTGGACACGTTAACGGAAGTCTGCATTAAAGAATCCATGGCGAAATTGATGAAAGGCCGAACAAGCTTTGTGATTGCGCATCGTTTGTCAACCGTTAAAAATTCGGATTTGATTTTGGTGTTAAACAAAGGAAAAATCATCGAACAAGGAAATCACGCCGAATTGATGGAGGCGGACGGCTTTTACGCCATGCTTTACAACAGTCAATTCAGCAGCGATAACCTGGATGAAACATTTCACCAAACCGAAAAAGAGTTTTTGAAGAGAAAGTAAAAAAAGAGAGAGTAAAAAAGAGAAAAAAAAGAAGAAGAGAAAGAAAAAGAGAGTAAAAAAGAGAAAAAAAAAGAAGAAGAGAAAAAAAAAGAAAAAAAAAGAAGAAAAAAAAGAGGAAAAGTTATGGTTCTGGTTCCGGAAGTTGATTTGGTGGGTGATTTTGAAAGAACGCTCTCCGCGATGATTCAATATTTTTTTGATAATTTGTACATTTTTATATTTGTATTGATTATTTTATTTTTCACGTATTTGGTATCGCGCCTTGTGGATAAAAGTTTTAAACGGTATTTAAAAAACGTTCAATCAAGAATGAAGATGGATATTACGAAATTAGCAATGCTTCGCCATGTTTCCGTCGGTTTTGTCTATCTTTTGGGGGTTATTTTGATTGTCTACACGGTTCCCGGTTTAAGAGCGTTGTCTTCCGCGATTTTAGTCAGTGTCGGTGTGATTGGTTTGGTTTTTGGTATGGCGGCTCAGGACACTTTTGGAAATATCGTCTCCGGAATCGCGCTTTCTTTTTTCAGGCCGTTCAGCGTCGGGGATTTGATTACGGTTCAAGGCTCTTACGGTCGCGTGACGGATATTGATTTGCGCCAAACAACTATTTTAACGAGTGACAATCGAACGATTTTAATTCCCAATTCCGTTTTAAACAAAGAAACCGTCATCAATTGGACATTCCATGATAAAAGCGTCCGATGGTCTTTTAGCATAATCATATCCCATGACAGCGATTTTGATCTTGCGCGCAACATCATTGTGGAAGAAGTGCGCAAAAATCCGAACATCATACCAAACGATGTTCTGTTAAGCGTGTACAACATCACGTCCGAAAACGCACGCGCGCGCATATCGAACTTAACGCCTATGGGCGTTGAAATATTGATTGATTTTTGGGTATACGAACGAGAAAACGCGTACCCGGCCGAATACGCCATTCGAGAAAGCATCAAGAGAAGATTCGACAAAGAAGAAAAAGTGCGAATCCCGCTCCCGAAATACGCTTTGTCCATTGATTCCGAAGAAGAAAAGATTAAAAAATGACTTTTCAAAAACATTTTGAAAAGTTTTTCCCATTTTTATTTGTTTTTTGATTTTAAATTTTATGGTTTGTCATGCCGCTTTTTCTGAATAGCGATATTAATTAACAGATTTTTCATTTGTTTTGTATTTGTCCCGCGTTTGTTTGAGAACGGCGTTAACTTTTTATTTATATTCGTTTTCGTTTCCGTTTGCGTTTCCGTTTTCGTTTCGTTTTCGTTTCGTTTTTCGTTTTCGTTTTTGTTTCCGTTTTTGTTTGTATTTTTACCGGTTTTTATTTGAAATAAAGATTCGGGTGTTTTCAATAATAATTTTGATTTTTTTAACCTTTATTTTATATACTATGACACCACTTATCACGGTTTAATTTGAATTGAATTTATTTAAGGAATGTGCTCTATTATGAAATTTTGGGATCCCAAAATCGAAACCATGAAAAAAAAGGAAATGCAAGCGCTTCAATTTAAGCGTTTGAAAAAGTCGGTCAAAACGGTTTATCGAAACGTTCCGTTTTACAGGCGCAAATTCGACGAAGCGGGCGTTAAACCGGATGATATTCGCTCCCTGGCGGACGCTTCTAAATTGCCGCACACTTTAAGAACGGATTTTACGGACAATTATCCGTTTGGGTTATTCTCGGCGCCGATGGAGGATATTATTCGCATCCACTCTTCTTCCGGAACGACCGGAAAACCCAAAGTCGTCGGTTACACCAAACAAGATATTGAAACGTGGGGAAATCTGTTGGCCCGCAATTTTACAATGATCGGCTTATCAAAAAAAGACATATTCCAAAACTCCGTTAACTACGGTTTGTTTACGGGCGGCCTGGGGATTCACAACGGTATTGAAACGCTCGGCGCAACGGCGATTCCCGCGGGAACCGGAAACACGCTCAGACAATTGGAAATGATGATTGACTTTGGCGTGACCGCTCTTCATTGCACCCCTTCTTACGCTCTTTATTTGGCGGAAACCGCGGTCGACCACAATTATGTCGATCAGCTTAAATTAAAAACGGGATGTTTGGGAGCGGAGCCGTGGTCTGAAAACATGAGAAAAACCATTGAGGATATGCTTGAAATCAAAGCGTACGACTCCTACGGGCTTTCCGAAATGTTCGGTCCGGGAATCGCTTTTGAATGCCAATGCCAAGACGGAATGCATATTTGGGACGACCACTTTTTGGTGGAGGTTTTGGATGAAAACGGAGAACAGGTTTCCGAAGGCGAAAAAGGAGAACTTGTTTTAACCTCTTTAACCCGAGAGGGTTTGATTAACATCCGCTACAAAACCGGAGACATCACGCGCCTTCTTGAGTCGGAATGCGAATGCGGGCGCTGCTCAACGCGCGTTTCTCGAATGATCGGGCGCGCCGACGACATGATTATCGTTCGCGGCATCAATGTTTTTCCAACACAAATTCAGGATGTCATTTCCAAAATTCCGGAAGTTTCAAACCAATTTCAAATCATTTTGACAAGAAACGCCAAAAATTTGGATGAAATGACCGTTCAAGTCGAACTGGAAAAAGACGCGTTTACCGACGACATTTTAAAACTTGAAAAAATTCAGCAACGCGTCGTGTCGGATTTAATGAATGTTCTCAGCATTCGAACCGGTGTTGATTTGTTGGAATTCGGAAGCATTGAAAGAACGGGCGGCAAAGCCAAAAGAGTGATTGATAACAGAAAACCGCTTTAAGCGTTTCCTTTTTTCATCCCCTTTTAAACTTTTTCATTTCCTTTTTAACTTTTTCATTTTTTGAAAAAATTATATCATTTTTTAAAAAAAAAATATTTCATTTTCTTTTTAAACTTTTTTTCAAAAAATTATTAAATCAGAACGTGGTTTTGATTATACGATATAATAAATCGATTTGCCATTCTGTCGTATTCTTTTAATAGACAATAGAACATTAGTGAGTTGTGATTTTATGAAACCGTCTTCATTAACATTTGTAAAAACATATTCCGGAGAGAACATTGATTTTTTATACAAAAAAATAACGGAAGACATTGTTCTTGACGGAAAGGACATCACTTTCGGGCATGCCGGCGAGCCCAAGCGCGCTCGGGAAATTTTTGCGATAATTCAAATTTATGGAAAAGCGATTGAAGATGTTTTGGCCGGAATAACGCCCGAGAATTTCAGATGGGCGGGGGATAAGATCACGGATTATCAAGACAGCTTTCTTGTTCCGCTTTGCGATATCGGAAAACACCGAGGAGACGACACCGATTTTGAATACACCTACATTGAGTTGATGCGCAAATTCAAAACCATAGAAGGGGATATCGATCAAACGAGCGTTTCAAAAGAAAAATTAGCGGAAAATTTAAAATCCGGCATCCAATCCAATCAAAATGTCGGAACCATTTATCATCCGATGTATTGGAATTCTCACAATCCGCCGTGTTTTAATTGGTATCAAGTGCGCCTTTTGGAAGACAACCAAGTTTCTCTTCGGCTTTTATTCCGATCCAATGATTACGGCGACGCGGTTTGGGCGAATTTGTGCGGCATTGCAAAAGCGTTCAATGAGCTTGTCGTCAAACCGGCCGGTTGCGAATTGGTTGAAATCATTTTAACGTCCACGTCCGCGCATATTTACGCAAACGAAGCGGATTTGGCCAAAAAAGTTTCCGGTTTTGAGTGGGACCGAGAAAAAAATGAAAAAAAATCTCCGATATTAAGATTGCTCGGACATAAATAATTCAAAAATAAAAAGCGGGACGGAAACGAATCAACATATTTATTTCATATCCTTTCGTTTTCATTTATAAAATATAATATTTTAATTTCATCGATTAAACAAACATCGGATATCATTTACGGCGTATCGATTAATATTTAGGATAAACGAATTATTAAAATCACATCAGAATCGATATCAAGCAAACATCGGAACCGATGTCAAAATATGGAGCCGATGTCAAAAAAACGAAACCGATATCAAAATTATTATCAAAAACATTATCAAAGTTATTATCAAAAACATTATCAAAAACATTATCAAAATTATTATCAAAAACATTATCAAAATTATATCGAAAATATTATCAAAAATATTGTCTTTTTGCTTATCAAATGATTAACAAAATCTTTATTTAATTCAGGAAAAAAAGCATGTCTGTAAAATACGGTAAAGTTTTTTTGGCGGGCTCGGGTCCGGGGGATCCCGATCTTTTGACCGTGAAAGCACGTCGATTGATTGAAGAAGCGGATGTCGTCATTTATGACCAGCTTCCGGGTGAGGCGATTTTGAATTTAATTCCCGCAAACACCGAAAAAATAGATGCCGGAAAATATGCCGGAAATCATACGTTGACGCAGGATAAAATCAATGAAGCCATTGTTCAAAAAGCCAAAGAGGGAAAAACCGTTTTGCGTTTAAAAGGCGGAGACCCGTACGTTTTCGGACGCGGCGGCGAGGAGGCGGAAGAATTGGTTAAAGCCGGAATCGAATTTGAAATCGTTCCGGGAATCACATCGGCGGTCGCGGCGCCGGCTTACGCGGGCATTCCGATTACGCACCGCGACAACAACTCGATGGTGACGTTCATTACCGGTCACGAAGATCCGACCAAAGAAGAAACGGGCTTGGATTGGGAATTGTTGGCGAAATTTAACGGAACCCTTGTCATTTTTATGGGCGTTAAAATGCTTTCACGCAATTGCAACGAGCTTTTAAAATATGGAAAAGACCCGAAAACGCCCGTGGCTTTGATTGAAAAAGGAACGCGCCCCGATCAGCGCGTCACCATCGGCGTTCTTGAAAATATCGCCGCGTTGGCGGAAGAAAGAAACGTTAAAGCGCCGGCGATTACCGTCATCGGAGACGTCGTCAATTTAAACGCCGTGTTGGGCGAGCAGTATTCAAATTTTTGAAGAATGGAATAAAGAAAAAGAAATAAAAAATCGGAGAGAAGTGTATGGAAAAAAAACCTGTTCTTGCCATTATGCGCCCGGAAACTTACACGGACGCTTCCGAAAGCGTTGCCGAGTCGGCGGGCTTTCGACCGTTTTCCGTTCCGGTTGTGACTTTAAAAGGAATGAAAGACGATGTTTTTGACGGTTTTGTCAACCGCGTTTTTTCTCAAAAAACCGATTTCGTCATTTTTACCAGCGCGAACGGCGTCGATTACACGCTGAAAAACTTAGACGGCGTTTCGGAAACGGATTTTTTAAACGCTTTAAAAAAGATAAAAATCGTTGCTATCGGCCCGACGACGCGCAGCAAACTGGAAAGTTACGGCCTCCAAAGCTCGATGATGCCGGGAGAATACAGTTCCGACGGTCTTGTCAATGATTTGGGAAAAGAAGTATTCGAAAAAGTCGTTGATATTCCGAGAAGTTTTTACGGAACGGAAGTTTTGGTAAAGGGATTGCAAGACGCCGGCGCAACCGTTTATCAAACACACGTTTACACATTGGACATCCCCAAAAACGCGCTTCAAGAGGAATTGATTGAAAAAACGTTAAGCGGTGAAATTGACGCTTTCGCTTTTACCAGCACAATGATGGTTAAAAATTTCATGGCGCTTGCCGAAAACGAAGGCCGGTTTAAAGAAGTGGTCACTCGATTGAATTCGGCTATTGTCGGCGCGATTGGCCATCCGACCGCCCAAACCGTTGAGAGTTTTGGCGTTGTCGTTGATGCCGTTCCGGATGATTTTACGTTTGAGGCGCTCGTAGAAGAAATTCGCAAAAAAATATGATTTTCGGTAAAATGATTGCCGTAGAATAAATCAAAGGAGAAGAACCGCGATAAAAAGATTTGTCGCGAATGATTTGTCTTTTAATTTCCATATTATCATTCATCATGATTTATCATTGCTTGTCGCGCACGAACAATAATGTTAAATATGTAGAATCCGATTTTAAATTGTAACTGTAGAATGCGGATACCTATAAAAATATACAGGAGCCTGGTGTTTATGGTTCAATTCACGTTTACCGAAAAATCAAAAAATATTCATCGAGTGATGAAAGATTTTAAAGTTGTTCCGTTTAAGGAAGTTGAAAAAACTTTAGATGAAGCCTCTCGAAAAGCATTTTCTAATAAAAAATGTGAAAAGTTTGAAACGGCGAAAGTATGAGCCGTTTTTTAAATGAAATATTCGTTTTTGCCGGACCGAACGGTTCGGGTAAATCAACCGCGATTAAATCTTTTTTAGAAAACAAAGCTTGCCCGGAAGACTATATCTGTCCGGACAATCTGGTTCCCTCCGACAAAAAGGAGAGCATCGATGCTTACATGAAAGCCATGATTTTGGCCGAGGAAAAGCGGATTGAAAATTTAAATTGCGGCAAATCTTTTACGTTTGAGACGGTTTTGTCGACAAAATCGAAAGTTGATTTTTTAAAAGAAGCCAAAACCAAAGGCTTTCGAATTACGGCGATTTATATTACGACATCCGATCCCGACATTAATTTTAAACGAATCCAGATTCGTAAGAAACAAGGCGGTCACGGCGTTCCAAAATTTAAAATTTATTCCCGTTATAAAAAATCCATGTCGTTGATGGCGGATGTTATTGATATTGCGGATGAAGCTGAAGTTTATGATAATTCGCAGGAGTCTCCGATTCATGTTTTTGAAAAGAACGAGTTTGGAGAAGTCATCCTTCTCAACCGAGAATTGAGAGAGGAATGGGTGGACCGGTATATTACAAAACCGCTGAAGAAAAAAGGCATTTTAATTCATGAAGATTTGACGTGTGAGGAAACGGTGGCCTTCATGAACGAGGAGTAAATCTTTTTGAGAAACGACAAATATATAATCTGAGCGAAGTATTTATCTTTTATTCGGCTGATTTGAATCAGCAACAGCATTAATCCAAAAAATTCAGAGGAAAAAAAATGGTTATCGGAGTTACAATGTTAAATGTCTTGCCCGGATCGGAAAAAAACGCTTACAAAGATTTAAAATCATTTACCGGCGTGAAAGATGTTTATCACGTTTTTGGAGAATTTGATTTCGTTGTCATTGTCGAGCTTGAAACCCTTCGCGAACTCAATGACATCGTCGATAAAATTCGTGAAAGCCCGAATGTGACGGCCACGCAAACAATCGTCGGCGCGGAACTTTAATTTCAATAAGATTCCTTTCTTTCTTATTTTCTTTTTTATTTTTACATCATTCGCTTCTGCTTCTTTTACTTTTGTTTCTTTCAATTTCGATTCTTACACTTCTGTTTCTTTCAATTCTGTCTTTCTCAATTCTTTTTCTTTCAATTCTGTTTTTTTCAATTCTGTTTTTTTTACTTCTGCTTCTTTCATTCCTGCTTCTTCACTTCTGCTTCTTTCGCTTCTGCTTCTTTTACTTCTGCTTCTTTTACTTCTGCTTCTTTTACTTCTGCTTCTTTTACTTCTGCTTCTTTTACTTCTGCTTTTTTTACTTCTGCTTCTTTCATTTCTGCTTCTTTTACTTTTGCTTCTTTTACTTCTGCTTCTTTTACTTCTGCTTCTTTTACTTCTGCTTCTTTCACTTCTGCTTCTTTTATTCCTGTTTCTTTTACTTTTGCTTCTTTTATTCTTGATTTTTTACGTTTGATTTTTTACGTTTGATTTTTTTACTCCGGCTTCTTTTACTCATGATTCTTTTACTTCTGTTTTTTCCATTTTTATTTTCATTTTTATTTTTTTGTTTTTTTGTTTTTTTTGTTTTTGTTTTCATTAACAGGAATAATGCGAATAAAAATACTATTAAAATTCTATTAAATCAACAAAACTTTTTTATGTGTTTGATTCTGAAAGCATAGGACTTAATACGTAAATATTGAAATAGGATTTGTAAAAACAGACAATAACATAAAAACATATAAAAACAACAAAGGCGATTCTTTTTGGGAACTATCAGTGAAAAAATATTTTGTCGGGCGACCGGCGGTGATGTTAAAGCGAATGATTTTGTTTTGGCGAACGTGGATTACGCCATGGCGCATGACGGGACAAGCGTTCTTGCGGTGAAATCTTTCCGCGAAATGGGGGTTGCTCAGGTTTGGGATTCCGAGAAAATCATTATTCCGTTTGACCATTTGATTCCTGCCAGCACGGATGTGGCGGCCGGTTTGCAAAAAGATATTCGCGGATGGGTAAAAGAGCAGAATATTTCTCATTTTTATGAGGGGGGAGAAGGGATTTGCCATCAAGTTCTTCCGGAGCAAGGATTTGCGCTTCCCGGAAAATTAATTGTCGGCGCCGATTCTCATTCTTGCACTTACGGGGCGTTTGGCGCTTTTGGAACCGGGGTCGGCGCAACGGACATGGCCGAGATTTTTGCGACCGGAAAACTTTGGTTTAAAGTTCCGGAAACCATTCGAATGACGGTGGACGGGAAATTAAACGACGGTGTTTTTGCAAAAGACTTGACGCTTTATTTAATCGGCAAAACCGGAATTTCCGGCGCGACTTACAAAGCCGTTGAGTTTTACGGGGACGCCGTTTTTAATTTATCCGTTTCCGGGAGAATGACGCTTTGCAATATGACCATTGAAATGGGCGCAAAAGCCGGCATCGTTTCGCCGGATGAAAAAACATTTGAATTTTTAAAAAACCGTTCGCAAGCCGATTTTGAACCGATTTATGCCGACGAAGACGCGAGTTATTGCCGCGACGTCGTGTATGACGCAAAGGACATTGAGCCGCAAATCGCATGCCCGCACGAAGTCGACCATGTCGTCCCCGTCGGAAAAGTTACCGGAACGCCGATTGACCAAGCGTTTCTCGGCACATGCACAAACGGCCGCTTGGAAGATTTATCCGTTGCCGCCGATATATTAAAAGGAAAAACCGTCAAAATTCGAACGATTGTCGCGCCCGCCTCCAGAAGCGTCCTCTTAGAAGCCGTTCAAACCGGCATTTATGAAACCCTCCTCAAAGCCGGCGTCAGTTTCATCACGCCCGGCTGCGGTCCCTGTTTGGGCGCGCATCAGGGCATTCTTGCCGAAGGAGAGAATTGCATTTCAACCGCCAACCGCAATTTCAAAGGCCGAATGGGAAAAGGCGGATTTATTTATTTGGCGTCTCCCGCAAGCGTTGCCGCCGCCGCGCTGAAAGGAGAAATCATTGACCCGAGAGAATATCTTTAATTATTTTTTTGTTTAAATTAATATTATATTTTCTCTCTTTTAGTTCTCCTCTTTTCATTTTTTTATTTATTTTCATTTCTTTTTTTCTTTTTCCATTTTATTCTTATTTAATTTGTTTTATCTACAATTGAAGAAGTGTATATATTCAAAAAAGATGAGAGTTCTCCGATATATTAGATGAAAAAGACATCGGTTGAAGATAAAAAAAGAAAAAAAACAAACAGGAAGTAAGTAAAAAAAATCGGAAGCAAGTAAAAAAACAAAAAGAAAGCAAATAAAAAACAAACAGGAAACAAGTAAAAAAAACAAAAAGGATGTAAGTAAAAAACAAACAGGAAACAAGTAAAAAAAACAAAATGGATGTAAGTAAAAAACAAACAGGAAACAAGTAAAAAAACAAAATGGATGTAAGTAAAAAACAAACAGGAAACAAATAAAAAATAAACCGGAAACAAGTAAAAAACAAACAGGAAACAAATAAAAAACAAACGGGAAACAAATAAAAAGCAAACAGGAAACAAATAAAAAACAAACGGGAAACAAATAAAAAGCAAACAGGAAACAAATAAAAAACAAACGGGAAACAAATA
>JAVESN010000006.1:0-31573 GCA_034006575.1 Methanimicrococcus sp. | reverse complement strand
AAAAAATCGGAAATTTGCGGATGGACTTCAAAAAATCGATAAAATCACATTTTGTTTTTCGTTTTCGTTTTTGGAAAAAAGAGAACGTATTTTCGCTGTTTGGCGCGGCGCGTTTTCATCGAACTTCGCGGATTCGGTCAAAAAAATAAATGAAAAATGGTGCCGATTTGTTTTTCGTTTTTGAAAATTTGCCGGGTGTTTTCGCTGTTTGGCACAACTTCTTTTGATAAAGATTATTTGCTGTTTTCATTTATATATTTATTTGGATTTTTTAAATTAATGACATAAGAGATTCTAAATAGAATAAAGTCTTCTATAAAAGTATCATTTAATTCGTCGGAGATCTCAAAATGAAATACGAAATTTCAAAAACACCGTTTCCGATCGTCACTTGCCAACTTGAAAAAGGAGAATCCATGATCACCGAAAAAGGCGGTTTGGCTTGGATGACGGATAAAATTCAAATGAATACGGATACGAAAGGCGGATTTATGAAAGGCCTCGGACGAATGTTTTCGGGAGAATCAATGTTCTTAAACACATATTTAGCGGAAGACGATAACCAATCGATTACATTTGCCGCTTCTTATGCCGGCCGCATTTTAGATTTTGAGTTGGACGGCTCAAAAGAGATTATCGCTCAAAAAGGCGCGTTTTTGGCAATGGAACCGACGGTTGCATTCAGTACGCATTTTCGAAAGAAACTCGGTGTCGGATTCTTCGGCGGCGAAGGCTTTATCATGCAGAAATTTACCGGAAACGGACACGTTTTCTTGGAAATTGACGGCGAAGTTGTCGAATATGATTTAAAAGAAGGCGAAAAACTCATCATCGACCAAGGCTATTTGGCAGCCATGGAAAGCACCGTCAAATTTGACATCACAACGGTCAAAGGCGCTAAAAATATTCTTTTCGGCGGCGAAGGATTGTTCCTTGGAACACTCACCGGTCCCGGAAAAATTTGGATTCAAACCATGCCGATGTCGGGTCTGGTCGACATTATTCTTTCAAAAATTCCGCGGCGCAGCGACTGAGAACATTCAGCCGTTTTTTTTCATTTTATCGCCTGCTTATTTCGTTTTGTCGAATCCGCCGCCGCGCGCGAACCGCACAAATTTTTTAAAACAACGAAAGAGAAGTCTGTCTTTTAAAATATTCTTGCCTCTCTTTATTTTTTAAATCGGAATGCGTTTTCATATTGGAACGATTTGTTTTTTTGGCGAGACCGTGTTTGAAATTCGTTTCGTCTTTAAAATCCCAATTGTTTTTGTTTTATAAATCCGGTTTTGTTTTTTGACAAAGAGAAGATTATTTAATCTCAATGTATGTATGAGTATTCTTATCTTATTTTTATTTTTATTCTTATCTTTAAGAGGTTTTATTTATGGAACATAAACATGAACATAAACACGAACACGGCCCGGATTGTTGCTGCGGCGCAACAAATGTCATGACAATCGAATTTGACGACGACACTTCCATCGAATGTGAAATTCTTGGAACTTTTGAAGCCGGCGACAAAGAATATATCGCTTTGTTAAAACAGGACGAGTCGGAAGAGATTTTAATTTACGGCTTTATTGAGCATGAAGACGATGTGGAATTGATTAATATCGAAGATGAGGAAGAATTCCAAAAAGCGTCCGAAGTTTTAGATCAGTTGTTGGATGAAGAGTTGGACGATGACTTGGATGAAGAGTTAGAAGATGAGTCGGATGAGGATTTTTAATTTCATTCTTCTTCTTCAAGGAGTTGAATAATTTCTTCCATTTCTTTTTCATTTCGGTTTGCTTTTTTCATAATTTTCGCGTTTTTGTTTATCTGATGGATACTTTCCTGAATCAAATCCGCTTCTTTCCCCGGGATTAAATCGATTTTATTAAGTATGATGATTTCAGAAACAAGGATTTGATCAAACGTTATTCTTTTTTTCTTTTTCACATCTTTAAAAAATGTTGCGCCGTCAATCACGGTCATCAGCGGCGTGAATTCGTATTCTTCCTTTCCCGACTTGAGGGACGATTTTTTTAATTCTTCTTTGACAACAAGCGGCGAGACGTTTTCCTTAGATTCTATGAATAAAATATCGGGCTTGACTTGAGTTATGAATTGTTCGACGGCAACGGTTATATTCTCTTTTAAATTGCACGTTATACAAGCCGTTGTCATCTCCTTTGTTTTTACGTTATATCTCAATAAATCCCCGTCAATAACTTCTTCTCCGATTTCATTGGTCAAATAAGCGACCGTTTTTCCGTTTTCAGAATATATTTTTCCAAGTTCTTTTATGAGTGTCGTTTTTCCGCTTCCGAGAAAGCCGCCGATAATTGCTATTTTCACTTTTAGTCCCCTCGATTTTTAATCATTTCATATATCCCTATTTCATCCGTTCGTTTTTATCTTCATTTCATTTGTTCTCTTTTAAATGTTTCCCGTCTTCCGTATCCTTTAAATAGTAAAACCGCTTTTATGAGATTCCTTTAATTCGATACAAATTGCCAACGTGGCAGAGCGGCTATGCGTTCGCCTGCAGAGCGAATCTACTCCGGTTCAAATCCGGACGTTGGCTTCATTTTTTTTGTTTTCTGTTTTATCAGTTGCTTTTTTCTGTTTTTTTTCAAAATTAAATAAAAAAAGCCGATGCAATTTTTAAAGGCACCGGCTTATTTATTGAAATAATTTTATATTTTTCAAGAAGAAAGAGACAAAATGGCTTCCGCCAAATCCCCGTTGTTTTTCTCAAGCGCCGCTTTTGCTTCTTCTTCCGAAGCGCCGGTTTGTTCGCAAACCAAGCGGACGTCTTCTGCCGGAATCACAAGTTGCTTTTGAACTTTTTTAACGTCGCCGTTGATTTGATAGGTGTCAACTCCTTGCGCGCGCATGATTGAAATGGAAGGATTGTCAATAATGATGTCACCGCCCGTTGTTTTTATAATCACTTGTTCGGCGTTGTCAATGTCAAGCATTTCAATGCCGAGCTGTTTCATCATTCCTTGCATTTTTTTCGGATTCATTCCGCCGCGTCCGCCGCCCATTCCCGGAAACATAATTTTCACCTGTTTTCAATTGATAATATTAATAATTGCATTCATTATTATATTTTTATAATATCTATAATAACGTTAATAATAAAAACGATAATCGTTGTCAGAATTTAAATAAATTAAAAAAAGAAATTAACAGCAAAAATGCTGTGTTTTATGATTTCTCGTCAAAAATATTAGTGACAACCGGCGCAACCGCCGCCGCACGCTTGGGCCGTCGGGTCATCGATGACGAATCCGGTTCCCATTTCATTGTCAATGTAGTCGATGACTAAATTTTCAACGGTTCTTTCAAGCTCGGCGTCATAAATGACTTTTGTCGCGCCGATTTCGGCCGTCAAATCGTTTTCATTGACTTTATCTTCCAAAGCAAGCCCGTAAGACGGACCGCCGCATCCGATGCCCGCGATGAAAACGCGGAGATAGTGGTCTTTTTTATCTTGCTCTTCCAAAACATCTTTGAGTGCCGCAACGGCGGCATCTGTAATCGTTAACATTTTTTTCACCTTCTTCGTATGAGACTTTAATTGAAAATTCCTTTCAATACAAGCACTTATTGTCAAATCAGATATAAATCCTTTTATCGCACGCGCCTTTTTATACAAATTCCGCACCGTCATCGGTCGGCGTCAAAAGGGGTTGTCCGTTATAGGCGTTAATCTCCAAGCATCCCTTTTTTCCTTGAACTTCCCAAACCGACGCAAAAACCAAATGGATTCTGATTTCAAAATCTTTTTCCAGGGGACGAAACGTTTTGTTTTGATAAATGATTGATTGCGCGTCGGTGTCATTGGATTTGACTTCTTGGGTGTGTTGTTTCTTCAATTTTTCCAATATCTGCTTTTGCGCTTCTTCCTTTGTTAATTTCGGCTGCTTCATGACATATTCGATATCCGGAATCTCCGTTTGCGTTCCGATGTCGCCGAGTTCAATGTCATCTTCGATTCCGTTAACCGCGTTGTACAAGCCGTCGCCCGACGCGGCCATTTTTATATAATCATTGCCGACTTTTCGATCCACTTTTAAAGTGTACGTATATTTCCAATACGGAATAAATTTTAATATGACGTCTTTGACCTCGCCAAACGTTGATTTTCCCGCCGCGGCGGCGCGCTCAATCGGCATGTTTATCGTTGACGCGCGAATTCCCAACGTTTCTTTTTTATCGACGCGGAATCTTTCCGGCTCAGGCTCGGGAATGTCGTAAGATTGCGGCAACGGTCTCGGGGCTTCGATGTATTCGGATTTTTTTACGGGCGGCTCTAAAGGCGTCTCTAAATAAGATCCAAATACGGACGCCGCTAAATCTTCGGAAGATATTGTTTTTGTTTCAAGAAGGCTTTCATTTTTGAGGTGATCGCTCTCGTTTAAAACGGTCTCCAAATCCGGGCTTTCATAAAATTCCGGCAAAACGCTGCTTGACAGGTTTTTTGAATTCGCGAAAACGCTCAAAGGGTCAAAGTTTTTTTTTTGATCCAGCAACGATTCTAAACAATAGTTACCAATCACGCTTTCCAACGTTTCGCGGCTCAAATTGGCAACCATGAACGCGCCGACCTGACGCGCCAACGTGTCTCTGTCCCAAATCATAACGCCCGTATCTTCCGCATATTTTCGAACCGTGTCTTCTCCGCCTTTTATTTTTTTCGTCGTAATGTACAAACTGTTTTTACCGTTGGCTTGTTGCGTAAACCGTTCCAGCGTATTCAAGTTGCCCTCCACATCACATTTGACCCATATTTCATACTCTTGCCGGCGGCCGACAATATCACAAAATGTCCCTTCGGATGTTTCGTACCCGTAAGATTTGAACATTTCTAAAAGAAGCCTCGTTAGTTCCTGTTTCATTCCTCTATCTCTGAATATTTCTTAGAATAATTTATGTGAAATAATATACCATACAGGTATTTTATTATAAATAAATTCAGTCGGTGATTTTCAAATGAATTTTTATTTATTTTTGTTCATTTTTTCCATCGTTTTTCATTTATTTTTTTTCTTTTTTATTCGTTTTTTGATTTTATATTTGTTTTCTCTCTGTTATTTGAAAAGGTTCCATTAAAAACATATATATTATGGTGTATATCTCGGTTTATTGAGTTCCATTTTATGCCTTTTGGCAACTCGGCACTCTTATCAAAAACATATGTCTATATTTATATTTTTATTTTGGAGGGATTTTTATTTCTTTAGATGATTTCTTAGAAACCGCAATTCCGTACACGCAGTGGCAGGTTTCCGACCTTTTGATGGCGTTTATCGTTTTGATTCTTGCTTTCCTTATCGCTCGTATTTTAATCAGTATTTTTAAACGATTTTTATCCCGCACTAAAATTCCGGAGTTGGCCTCCAGTTTCTTAGTTCAGCTTATTACGGCGCTTTTGTATGTGGCCGTTTTATTGGCGGTCTTATCCTCGCTTGGAATCACCGTCAGTTCAATCGTTCTCGGTCTTTCGGCCGTCATCGGTTTAATTTTAGGTTTTGGTATGCAAGACACATTGACCAATTTGGGCGCCGGTGTTTGGCTTGCGGTTTTGGAACCGTTTAAAAAAGATGATTTCATTACCGTTTCCGGACAAACCGGTTACGTCAAAGAAGTCGGCTTAATGTCCACCGAATTGATCACAGCGGACAACATTTACATCATGATTCCGAATAAAATGGTTTGGAACAGCGCCATTGTCAACATGTCTCATCTTCCGACACGCCGCTTTGACTTAAATATGACTTTTAATTTGGTCGGCGACATCGACGGTACCATCAAAGCCGTTTTAGCGGTTTTAGAGAAAAACTCCGAAGTTCTTCAAACCCCCGAACCCAAAATTTACATTTCCGGTTTGACGGCGGCGACAGCCGATCTTCATATTCGAGCTTGGGCGGGTTCGGAAGACGTCGGCACCATTTCAACCATGGTCAAGGAAGATTTGCTTCTTGAATTTGAAAATAAATAATTGAAGTCCTTTTTATAAATCGGAAATGTTGAAATTTCAACATTCTCCTTTTTGTTTTTCTTTTTGCTTTTGTTTTTTGCTTTTGTTTTTTGCTTTTGTTTTTTGCTTTTGTTTTTTTATTCTTTATTTATTTGGCGGGGGGCGTTGTCAAAATCAATACGTTCATCTTTCTTTTTCCTTTTTCTTTTCTGTAATTCGCCGTTTGTTTTACTGTTTGAATCCGTCTCTTTTTTAAAACTTTGCGAGCAGTTTTTGCATTTTGATTCTATGCGTTCGGTTTATATACATCCTCATTTTAAGTTTTAGATTGGTAACATTTATTGGTGATAAATGTAGGTGATAAATCATGAAGATTGCAATTTTAGGAGGAACCGGAAATATCGGTAAAGGATTTGCGCTCCGCTGGGGCCAAATTCACGATGTTATTATCGGTTCAAGGGAAAAAGTCAGAGCACAGGAAGCAGCAGCGGAATATACCGAATTTTTAAAAGGAAGGTCGTTGCCGTCAAAAATTATCGGAGATGAAAACAAAGCCGCCGCGGAAGCCGCAGATATCGTGGTTATTGCGATTCGCTACGATCAAGTTCCGTCCGTTATGGAACACATCAAACCGGCCCTTTGTAATTCTCAAACCGTTTTATCCGTCGTTGTTCCGATGATTAAAGATCGTTGTTATTTAAATATGGGAACCGAGCCCGTTCGAATCGATGTGGACCCGGAAGAATACAACGCGGATTACTTCTGTTACGCCGTTCCCAAAACCGGGAGCGCCGCAAAAGAAATTCAAGCCCTTCTTCCCGAAGGAATTGATTTAGTCGCCTCTTTCCATAACGTTTCTGCAAAACGCCTGGAAGATTTTGACAAAGACATGGATTTGGATATCGCCGTTTGCGGAAACAATAAACAGACCAAAGACGTCATTATGCAACTTGTTCGAGACATTCCCGGCTTAACTCCGGTGGATGTCGGACCTCTTGAAGCCGCCGCTTTAACAGAGCCGATTACGCCGCTCTTGCTCAACGTCGCGAAAATGAATAAAGAATTACGCCACGCCGGCATTAAATTTGTTTGAAAGACTTCTTATTTCATTCAAATTTTATTTTTTATTTTTTCATTCTTAAGTTTGATTTGTTCTTTCATCCTTTCCCGCATTTTGTTTTGATCTTTTTCCCATCCGTTTCTTTCTTCATGTCTTTTTTTTGTTTTTACTTCTTCATGTTTTCTTTTTTTTGTTTTTACTTCTTCATGTTTTTCTTTTTTTTGTTTTTACTTCTTCATGTTTTTCTTTTTTTTGTTTTTACTTCTTCATGTTTTTCTTTTTTTTGTTTTTACTTCTTCATGTTTTCTTTTTTTTGTTTTTACTTCTTCATGTTTTTCTTTTTTTTGTTTTTACTTCTTCATGTTTTTCTTTTTTTTGTTTTTACTTCTTCATGTTTTCTTTTTTTTATTTTTACTTCTTCATGTTTTCTTTTTTTTGTTTTTACTTCTTCATGTTTTTCTTTTTTTTGTTTTTACTTCTTCATGTTTTTTTACTTTTTCTGTTTTTTATATTTCATTTTATTTTTTGTTTTTTATATTTCATTTTATTTTTTGTTTTTTATATTTCATTTTGTTTTTTGTTTTTTATATTTCATTTTGTTTTTTGTTTTTTATATTTCATTTTGTTTTTTGTTTTTTATATTTCATTTTGTTTTTTGTTTTTTATATTTCATTTTGTTTTTTCCTTTGTTTTATTTTATTATTTAAACAACACATTTTTTTATACTTGGAATCGTTAATACTTTTGGTTTATTTCGTTTTTTCTTGAAACTGTATATTTATTCTAATATTTACACAAATTTTAATCAAACTTTACACAAATTTTAAACAAACTTTACAATCAAAATTTACACAATCTTTAATCAATCTTTATTCTACTTTACTCAAACTTTAATCAAATTTTATTCCCTTTTAATCTGTCAGCGTGTTTATTTATGACTCAATTTACCACTATTTCCGAAATCATTGAAGCGGTTGAAGAGCAAAAAATCGGCGTCGTTAAATTTCATTTTTCGGATTCGGGCGGTTTTTTTAAAGAGATTTCCGTTCCTTCTTCTCTTTTGGAAAACGCGTTTTCAAAAGGGTTGCCGTTTGATATTTCTCTTTGCGGCACGTTTAGGCCGTCGGGTTCGGACTTAATGTTAAAGCCCGACCCGAGGACGTTTTCGATTTTACGCGGGGACGATTCTCAAAAATACGGGCATGTCATTTGCGAATTGACTTTTTTGGACGGACAACCTTTTGACGGTTGCGTTCGCAGCGGCTTGAAATTATTCGTTCGAAAAATTTACCAATCCGGATACACTTTTTTTGTCTCCTCTTCTTTAGACTTTTATTTTTTTGACCCCGCTTTTAAGACAACGAGAGAGGACAAACCCGATTCGCGAACATCTTTAAAAATAAAAAAAGCGATGAACGATCTTTTATTTGCATTGGAAGACGCGGATATCGAAATCGTTTCTCTTCAACAAGCGCATGTCAGCGGTCCGGTTTCAATCGTTTTTAAAGAGGGCAGCGTTTTAAGAACGGCCGATAATATTATGACGGCGAAGTACATCGTATCAGACGTTGCTCTTCGTTATGATTTGCACGCCTCGTTTATGCCAAAGCCCGCAACGTGTTTGGAAGGCCTTTCAATAACTTACGGCTTTACTTTAATGAAAGATGAATTCAATGAATTTTATCATCCCAACCAAGAAATGATGATTTCCGATAAAGCCCGCGGATTTATCGGCGGTATTTTCAATCACATCCGCGCGATTTGCGCCGTTACGAATCCGACCGTGAACTCTTATAAAAGAATCGTTCAAAAAGGAAAAGCGCCCTATTACATTTCTTGGTCCGCCGTTGACCAAAATTCCCTCATCCGGCTTCCGTCTTCTCGCGGGCGCTCTACGAGAATTGAAGTTTTAAACGCGGATTCCTCCTCTAACCCCTACCTGTCGCTTTTGGTTTTGATTGCGGCGGGCATTTCCGGAATAGACGACAATTTAATGCCCGGCGCCGCCGTTAATTTTGAAACCCATGACTACTCCGAATCTGAAAAAGCGGCGTTGTCGGCGGGAACGCTTCCAAGCACCTTAAAAGAAGCCATGATGGCTTTTAAAGAAGACACGCTTTTAAACGAAGCTCTCAGAGAGCCGATTCTGACATCCGTTTATCAAAAAGCATCGCTTGAATGGAACGATTATATCAGTTGCGTTCATTCTTGGGAAATTGAAAAGTATTTGTAATATTTATAATGCCGAACACAAAATTACGGGTTTGATATTTTTTATTTTCATTGCTCTTTTATTCATCGAACAATGATTTCATTTAAATATTCCATTCCCGTTTTCATTTCCGTTTCAATTCTTATCTTTATTTTAATTTTTAATTTAATTTTTATTTTAATTTTTAATTTATTTCAAAAATTTAAAAAATAAAACGAGTGATTTATTTGTCAAACAATCAAATTTCGGACTCAATCGCAGTTCTTTTGGAAAAATACTCAAACGCGTACGGCGTTTCCGGCAACGAAGAAGACATTTTTAAAATGTTAAAAGAAGATTTAAAAGACTACGCGGATGAAATTAAATCCGATGCGCTCGGCAACTTAATCGCCGTTCGAAAAGGAAGCTCTCCCAACGGACCGACGGTGATGTTGGCGGCGCACATGGATGAAATCGGCTTGATGGTCAAATACGTCGATGAGAACGGCTTTTTAAGGTTCGCCAAATTCGGCGGCTGGTTCGATCAAACGCTTTTGAATCAGCGCGTCATCGTTCACGGCTCCAAAGGAAACGTTTACGGTGTCATCGGCTCAAAACCGCCGCACGTGATGACGCCCGAAGACTCCAAATCACCCGTCAAGCACAAAGATATGTTTATCGACATCGGCGCCAAGAATTCGGACGATGTTCAAAATCTCGGCATCGAGCCCGGAACTTACATCACACCCGATCGTGATTTTCAAAAACTCATAAATGACCGTGTGACTTGCAAATCTTTTGACAACCGTGTCGGCGTTGTTTTAATGATTGAAGTGATGCGTCGCTTGAAAGGAAAAGACATCAAGGCAACCGTTTGCGCTGTCGGAACCGTTCAAGAAGAAGTCGGATTAAAAGGCGCAAAAACGGCCGCCTTCTCCTCCAACGCGGATGTCGCGCTTGCGCTTGACACCACCATCCCCGGAGATCATCCCGGCATTACAAAACTGGATTCCCCCCTTGAAATCGGCAAAGGACCGATCGTCGCCGTTTCCGACGCCTCCGGACGCGGTTTAATCGCCCACCCCCAAGTCGTCAAATGGATGCGCGAGTCCGCCGAAAAAACAAACGTTGAAATTCAATTAGGCGTCGGCGAAGGCGGAACGACAGACGCGTCCGCCATTCATTTAACAAAAGACGGCATTCCCACCGGAACCGTCCAAATCGCAACGCGCTACATCCATTCTCCCGTTGAAGTCGTCGACTTAAACGACATCGAAAACGGAATCGAACTTGTGGTGACCGCGATTGAAAGAGCGCACAAATATTTCTCAAAAATGAACGGATAATTTTTCCTTCATTTTTTTTCATTTCATTTTCTGTTTTTAGATGTTTTTGAAAATCCCAAATAACTACCGCTAATTTTCAATTTTGAGTGAGCGCAAGCGAATGAAAAATTGGAAATTTGCGGATGCTCCTTCAAAAATATCAATCACGAAGAGTTATTTCTTTTATTTTTTTCAAATTCAAAATTTGTAAAAGTTATGCTATATTTCAATATTCATTGCCGCCCCCTTTTCGTTTAAATTTTTGAAAATTAAGTATTGTTTTCGCTGTTTGCGTGGCGTTTTTTATCATTTGCGCGATGTTGCGTTTGAGTTTGCGTTTGAGTTTGTTTTTAAGTTTGCGTTTGAGTTTGCGTTTGTAATTTGGTTTTTGTTTGCGGTTTGGTTTTTATTTTTCTTTCGTTTCTTTTTCATTTTCATTCTCTTTTCGCTTTCCAAAATCTTTTAATTTTTAAGAGTCTTCTTTGTACCATTCAAAAAATTATATTTGACGGAGGATTTGAAAATGGCATTGTTTAGTTCGGCGATGACGCCCCAAAAAGCGATTGAAGCGCTCGGGTCGGATAAAGAGGCAAAATATGAGAAAGGAATCGAATTCTTAAAAGAAGGCGGCGCGGACTTGCTGCCGTTTATGGTTGAGAAATTCCAATCGCTTGTTCCTCAAGCGGCGCGTTCTTCCAAACACAAATCGGCGGCAAATCGCCTTTACGATTTGCTTTGCGAAGCGGATTTGCCGGCCGAATTGTGTCCGCCTTTTTTAGAAACATTGATTTCGGCGCCCGAAAACTTGGAATTTTCAATCGAGAAATTGCCGGCGGATACCGTCATGAAAGGATACGCGTTCCTTGAAACCACGCTCAAAGAATCGGACGTGGAAGTCAAGAAGAAAGTATTGCCTTTTTTTGATAAAATCTTTTTACCCCCTTCTATCCTCCCGATTCTCGCTTCTTTTTTAAATCAAAAATCCGGCTTTGCCGAAGAATCTTTAAAACTTCTCCCTCAAATCGACGGCGATTTATCTCCCGTTTCCGACACGCTTTATGATTTGCTGGACGTTTATTTGCTGGGAGATTTCGCCGCGCAAACCATCTTTGAATTATCCGGCCGCCTTTCGCCGAATTTAAAAAAATTGGAGCAATACTTAATGGAATTCAGCTCTCCCGTTCAAAGAAGAACGATTCGCGTCGCCGTTTTACTGGCGGAAACAAATCCGGATGTTTACGCCCTGCTTGAAAAAGCCATATTGGCGGACGAATCCGCACGCGCTCATATTCTGGAATTGTTGGAGAAAAAAGAAACGCTCCGCCCCGACCAAATAGATTTGAGTTGGATGATTTTAGTCAACACCGATTCCGATTTGACAAAAGAGCGCGGTCTGAGATTTTTCGGACGAATCGAAGAAACCGTTCGACCGCTCATCTCCCATTACGCGAAAAACGGAACGTCAAATGAAATCGCTTGCGCTTTTAAATGCCTTCTCTACATGAAAGAAGAAGGAGCCGCGATATGCGCCGAAGTCTTGCCGATTTATTTATCGGACGACCGGCTTCTTTTTGAAACGTCCGGATACGAAAATTTCAGCGTCATCGCCGCTTCCATAAAAGCAAACTTTGGAAACGATTCTCAAGCCTCCGCCTTGGCCAAAAAAATGCGTGATTATTGCACGCGAAATGATTTGGAAACGCCGACTGAAGTCATGTCGCTTTTAGCGCCCGAAGAATTGGCGGATTTGATTGAATGGTCTTTCAAACGCATTTTTGAATCTTACGGCATCGGCTACACGCCCCAATACGCCGATGAAATGCTTCACGGAATCGGACACTTGGTCGGATTTGAAGCCCCCGTTTTAAATGCCTTCATCAAGGCCATCGGCTTTGTTTATCACTTTGACAGCAGCGAAAACGCGCCGCTTTTAACGCACAAGGAAACCGCCGCTTCCATCAATCGACTGCGCTCTCAAAACACGCCGGCCACAAGCAATATTTTGCATTTGATTTCCCGCAAAAGAGATTTGAAAATCGACCAAACCGACTCCGCCGGCACCGTCGTTTCATCGTTTACCCTCTCTTTTGAAGAGCACCGTCGTTTGGCTTTAGACGAATTGGAGCGCCGCGGTTTTCCGGCTTACAACCCGATTCATTATTTAAAGCAAGATAAATCAAATTATTGATTTCATCTTTTTTTTGTTTTTTATTTTTTATTTATCTTTTTTCAAATACAAACCGTTTCCCATTTTACTTTTTATTTTTGAAAAACATTGGGGAGTTTTCTCTGTTTAGCGCGCGCTTTGCCGGATCCTCCGTCGAATTTTGACCGCGTTTAAAAAGACAGGGGGCTTATGTTCAAATCCGCGTTTTTATTTCCCGTTTGGGTCCGTGTTTGCATTTGCAGGCCGGGTTCGCGTTTTCATTTTCCGTTTGGGTCCTCGTTGACATTTTCCGTTTGGGCATTTTTTCGTCTATGACGGCATTTGTAATAATCTATGAAAATGAGAATCTATTTTTATTATCATTTTTTTAAAAATAACCGATTATTTTTTATGTCAATTCATCTTTTTTTGTACATTACATCTTTGGTGTTTTTTATGCAAGAAAAAATTATTGAAATCGCAAATCGTATTAAGGAGCTTCGTGAAGTTTCCGATGTTTTGCCGGAAGAAGTCGCCGCGCATTTGGATATTTCGGTGGAGACGTATTTGGATTATGAAAACTCAAAAGCCGATATTCCGGCCAGCCAGCTTTTAGAAATCGCGAACTATTTCAAAATCGACATGTCGCTTCTCTTAACGGGAGAATCCCCGAGAATGAATGTTTTTACGGTCACGCGCAACAACAAAGGCGTTTCCGTTGAGCGCCGCAGCCAATATAAATATCAAGCGCTGACGGAAAAATTCATCGGCAAAAAAATAGAGCCCTTCATCGTGACGGCCGAGCCGAAAAAAGACGAACCCACGCTTCACTCCCATTCGGGCCAAGAATTTAATTACATCTTAGAAGGGAGTTTAAAAATTTATATCCACAACAACGAAGTCATTTTAAACGAAGGGGATTCGATTTATTTTGATTCCAGCTACCCGCACGCCATGAAAGCCTTAAACGAAAAACCGGCGAAATTCTTAGCCGTTATTATATAATCGTGGGTGAGACATTTTTTGAAATTCCTTCTTACAATTTGTCATTTTATTTTCTTATTATCTATCTCTGAGTGTTAATTATGAGTAATCTGATTCACCATTATATTCCCAAAACGAACTTTGAATCCTACGAAGACTTCAAAGAAAACTTTAAGCTCAATCTTCCCGAAAAATTTAATTTCGCTTATGACGTCATCGATAAATACGCGGAAATTGATCCGAAAAAAGTCGCATTCATATGGTGCGATGACCATGGCAATGAAAAAACCATGACTTTCGGAGAGTTGAAAACCGAAACGGACAAAGCGGCAAACCTGTTTAAAAAATACGGGATTCAAAAAGGCTCCGCCGTTATTTTGATGCTTAAAAGCCATTACACCTTTTGGATTTGTCTTCCCGCGCTTCACAAACTCGGCGCGATTGCCGTTCCCGCAACGCACATGCTCAAAGAAAGAGACATCGTTTACCGCCTGGAAAAATCAAAAGCCTGCGGAGTTGTCGGAATCAACGAAGGCGGTCTTGATCTTTATTTTGACGAAGCCCTTCGAAAATTGAACAAAACGAAATTTTTGAAATTTAACGTCGGCGGCGTTTCCAAAGGCGCGGAAGGATGGCTGGACTTTGAAGCGGAATTGGCGCACTCCTCCCCCGACTTCACGCGTCCGACCGGCGATGAAGCCGAATCAATGACCGACGACATGCTTTACTATTTCTCTTCCGGAACGACCGGTTTTCCGAAAATGGTGTGTCACAATTACGCCTATCCGCTCGGCCACATTTTGACATCCGGCTACTGGCAAAACGTTTACGACGACGGCCTTCATTATACGATGGCGGACAGCGGCTGGGCCAAATGCGTTTGGGGCAAAATTTACGGACAATGGATTTGGGGCACCGCCGTTTTCATTTATGATTTTGACCGATTTGACGCCGGAAATATGATGAACAAAATCGCCCAATACGGCGTCACGACCTTTTGCGCGCCGCCGACAACGTATCGTTTCTTCATCAAAGAAGATTTGTCCAAATACAATTTCAGTACGCTTCAATATTGTGTTGTGGCCGGCGAGCCGCTGAATCCCGAAGTTTATGACAAATTCAAAGAATTCACCGGAATGCAATTGATGGAAGGGTACGGGCAAACGGAATTAATCGTTTGTATCGCGACATTTCCGTGGATGACTCCAAAACCCGGCTCCATGGGAAAACCCGCGCCGTGTTATGATATCATGATTATTAACTCGGACGGTATCGAATGCGATGTCGGTGAAGAAGGGGAAATCGTCATTCGCGTTTCTGAAAATCCGGGCTCAAAAAATATTTCGGCTCTGCCGCCCGGTTTCTTTTCGGGATACAAATATGATGATGAAAAAACAAACGCATCTTGGCACGACGGTTTTTATCACACGGGTGATACGGCTTGGAAAGACGAAGACGGTTATTACTGGTTTGTCGGTCGAACCGATGACATTATCAAGAGTTCCGGATACAAAATCGGTCCGTTTGAAGTGGAAAGTGCATTGATTCAGCATCCCGGCGTTTTGGAATGTGCCATTACCGGTGTTCCCGATCCGATTCGCGGACAAGTTGTCAAAGCGACCATTGTTTTGACAAAAGAGTATAAAGAAAAAGCATCGGAAGACCTTAAAAAAGAACTTCAGAATCACACCAAAAAAATAACGGCGCCTTACAAATATCCGCGTATTATCGAATTTGTGGACGAGCTTCCAAAAACAATCAGTGGCAAAATTAGACGAGTTGAAATTCGAGCTGAAGATGCCAGAGTGGAAAAAGAAGAATAATTTTTTCTTTTTTTTCTTTTTTATTTAATCAAAAACGATCAAAAAAATTATTATCCGGTATTTTTCAAATTTTTGAAAAACCAAATGTCTGTTTGCTGTTTGCGCGCGTCTCTTTTTTGTCGGCAGTTGCTGTTGCATTTTGTGTTTGTAATTTGCAGGTTTGTTTGTGTTTGTTGTTTTGCATCTTCTTTTTTAAATACAGTCGAACTCTCTTGCAAATGTGAGCGCAGTCGCTTTATTATTTCATTTTTTTCAAAAATAAAATGAAAATAAATCCGCTCATTTCATTTAATTCTTAAAAACCAAATCTCGTTTTCGCTGTTTACGCACGCCGCATTTTTTGATTCATTTTTCATTTTCTTAATTGTCATTTTTTCAAAATTTCGATTTTCATCTTCATTAATTATAAATATGGTTATTTCTTCCAAGTAGGATAAATGAATGAGTTTATTCTCTTCGAGTTATTTTTTTAAAGAGGTGGACAATGTCTGAATTACAAGAAAAACAATCTCCTTATCCTGTTATTCATGCAGTCGAGTGCAAGGCTTGCGGCCGTTGCATTTTGGATTGCCCGAAAAAGGTTTTGGAAATGGGAACCGTTTTGAATGAACGCGGTTACACGTATGCGGTCTACAAAGGCGAAGGCTGCAGCGGCTGCGGTAACTGTTATTACATGTGCCCCGAACCGAACGCGATTGAAGTTCATGTTCCGAAAAAAGCAAAAACGGAGGCTTAAATATGGCAGTTCAATTAATTAAAGGAAACACAGCCGTTATTATCGGCGCAATGTATGCCGGATGCGACTGTTATTTCGGTTATCCGATTACGCCCGCCAGTGAAATTTTGCACGAAGCATCTTCTTATTTCCCCAAAGCCGGGCGCAAATTCGTTCAGGCGGAATCCGAAGAAGCGGCAATCAATATGGTTTACGGCGCGGCGGCAACCGGTCACCGCGTCATGACGGCTTCTTCCGGTCCCGGTATGAGTTTGAAACAGGAAGGTATTTCTTATTTAGCCGGTGCTGAGATGCCTTGCGTTATTGTTAATGTTCAGCGTGCCGGTCCGGGTCTTGGAAATATCGGTCCCGAGCAGTCCGATTACAATCAGGCTGTGAAAGGCGGCGCGCACGGCAGTTACAAAAACATTGTTCTGGCGCCGAATTCCGTTCAGGAAATGTGTGATTTGACTTACAAAGGATTTGAATTGGCTTTCAAATACAGAAACCCTGTCATCGTGTTGGCTGACGGTGTTCTCGGTCAAATGATGGAACCTGTGACGTTCCCGGAAATCGCGGTTGAGCCCGTGATTGACACGACTTGGGCTGTTTGCGGAACGGAAGAGACGAAAGAGAATCTGGTTACGTCTATTTTCCTTGATTTTAATCAGCTGGAAGCGTTTAATTATAGACTTCAGCAGAAATATGCGGAAATTCGCGAGAACGAGCCGCTTTACGAAGAATACATGACGGATGACGCGGATATCATTTTGGTGTCTTACGGCATCAGCAGCAGAATTTCAAAAAGTGCGGTCGACGAAGCCCGAAAAGACGGAATTAAAGTCGGTCTTTTCCGCCCGA
The DNA here is from genome assembly GCA_034006575.1 of Methanimicrococcus sp. Lineage (GTDB taxonomy): Archaea > Halobacteriota > Methanosarcinia > Methanosarcinales > Methanosarcinaceae > Methanimicrococcus. Next base: position 14,494 of record JAVESN010000006.1, on the reverse strand, counting down.
TTACGCTCTTTCCCTATCCTGAAAAGGCGCTCCAAAAGATTGCCGAGCGCGACGTGACATTCGTTTCTGTTGAAATGAGCGCCGGTCAGATGATGGATGATCTGATGCTGGCAATCCGCTGCAAGCGCCCGGTTGAATTGGTCAGCCGGCTCGGCGGAAATATTATTGATATCGGTAAAGTGATGGATAAAATTCGTGAAATCGATGCGAGGAAGGTGTAATCATGGCAGGCGAAATTAAAAATGATAAATGCTGCGGCGGTGCACAGGAAAAAGTGTTCCAAAGACCGGAAAGCATGAACGCGGTCTACACTCGAAAAGGCGGCGCTGCGCCGACAGCCACTCACTACTGCCCCGGTTGCGGTCATGGCGTGATTCACAAACTCATCGGCGAAGCAATCGACGAGCTCGACATTCAGGACCGCAGCGTCTTAATCAGTCCGGTCGGCTGTGCTGTATTTGCTTACTATTACTTTGATTTCGGAAATGTCCAAGTCGCTCACGGCCGCGCGCCGGCAGTCGGAACAGGCATTTCCCGCGCGCAGGACAACGCTGTCGTTATTTCCTATCAGGGAGATGGCGATTTGGCTTCTATCGGTCTCAATGAAACCGTTCAGGCAGCCAACCGCGGCGAAAAAATGTCTGTCTTTTTCGTGAACAACACCGTTTACGGCATGACCGGCGGCCAAATGGCGCCGACAACACTTGTCGGTGAAAAAACTGTGACCTGTCAGGACGGCCGCGACCCGAATTTCGCGGGCTATCCGCTTCATATGTGTGAAATTTTAAACAACCTGACTGCACCCGTCTTTATCGAGCGTGTTTCGGTTTCCGATATTAAACACATCCGAAAAGCAAAAATCGCGATTAAAAAAGCGCTTGAAATTCAGCGCGACGGCAAAGGCTACGCTTTCGTTGAAATCCTTGCCGGCTGTCCGAACAATCTCAAACAGGACGCGAAAGGATCGATTGATTTCATCAACGAGCAGATGGAAAAGGAATTCCCGCTCGGCAACTTCCGTGACAGAAGCGCAGAAGTCGCTCCCGTCATCCGCCCGGCAAGCAATTTCTCCAAGGAAAAACTGGAAGAAATTTTCGATGTCCGCGCAGGTGTCGAAACGGCAAAACCGGATCCGAATTTCAAGGACTGTTCGGTTAAAATCGCCGGCTTCGGCGGTCAGGGCGTTTTGTCAATGGGTATTATTCTCGCCCGCGCCGGAATTTTCGGCGGCAAAAATGTTTCCTGGTATCCGTCCTACGGTCCCGAGCAGCGCGGCGGCACGTCCAATTGTTCCGTCGTTTTGTCCCAAAAGCCGATCGGATCACCCATCGTTTACAATCCCGACATTTTGGTTGCGCTCAATCGCCCGTCTCTTGAAAAATTTGAAAATGATGTCAAAGCCGGCGGCTGGCTGATTTATGATTCAACAATTGAGAATTACACCGCTCCAAAAGGCGTCAAATCCGTTTGCGTCCCCGCTGTTGAGATTGCAGTTTCTGCCGGCTCGGCAAAAGCGGCCAATACAGCGATGCTCGGCGTTATTTTGGCTCTCGGTGCGACCGGACTTTCAGAAAAAGAGTTTGAAGAAGCTGTTTCGGCATCTTTTGCAGATAAGCCGAAGTTGATTTCGATGAACTTATCTGTATTGAAGGCGGGATTTGAGTGGGGGAAGGAGAATTTGTGATATATTATTTAATACTGTATAATTTATACAGTATATTTACCTATTAATCCTTAAAATTAATATACAATTACATTCATTTATTTTCAATGATTTTTGGATGTTGATATTAATTGAATATTGGATGGCGTTTCCCTAGATTAGATCATGGAAGTAAACAAGGATTTACGAATAGTGGTGTTGAAACATTTCGAGGCGAAAAGTTAATTGAAAATTTAGCTCGAGAGATTTGCCAAAATTCGTTAGATGCAAAATCAAAAATAGTAAATGACCCTGTTCATGTCGTATTTGAATTAGAACATCTTAATCGACAGGATCCTGTATTTGATGGGATGCAAAAACATATTGAATTATGTGAACGATATTGGGATAAAGGAGCCGATTCCAAATTAAAAACATTTTTGAAACAATCAAAAAATGTTTTGTCTAAAGATAAAATTAATGCATTTATTGCACGCGATTTCAATACAACAGGATTGAATGGAGTATTTAACAGTAAAGAATCACCTTGGCTTGCTTTGGTTCAATCCACAGGATACTCTGTCAAAGATGAAGGGAGTGCAGGTTCATACGGCATCGGAAAAAATGCTCCTTTCGCTTGTTCAGCTTTAAGCACTGTATTTTATAATACTTTAGCAGAAGATGGCGGAGAAGCTTTCCAAGGTGTTTTTAAATTAGCGACTCATGAAATTAATGGGGAAGAAACACAGGGAGAAGGATATTATTGTATTTTTGATACTGTTCCACGACCTATATATCCTTCGGATAATTGCTCATTAAGAGATCAACTTAAAATAAAAAGAGAGAAAACCGGAACAGATATTATAATTTTAGGATTTGATGCAAGTTTCAATTGGATGGATGAACTGATAATTGCAATTATTAAAAACTTTTTTATTGCAATTCATGAAAAAAAATTAATTGTCAGCATTGGAAACGATACAATTGACAGTGACAGTCTTTTTTCGTATTTAGTCAGTCCAAGATTCAAAAATTCAAAAGATATGAAAGAAACTCGTGAATATTATGAAACATTTACTCATCCGAATTTTCGATATGAAACTAAAATTTTAAAAGAATCATCTGAGTCATTTGATATTGAGTTGTTTATTAATGAAAATCCCGAATTTAGTAAAGGTATTGCCAAATTTAGGCAAACGGGCATGCTTATCAGAGTTAATAAAAAAAGAACGGTTCAACATTTTGCAGCAGTTTTGATTGTTCGTGGTCAACGTCTCGGAAACATATTGAGAGATTCTGAACCGCCTGCACATGACGATTGGGATTCGGAACGGGTTGTCGATCCAAGAACTAAAAGAGATGCAAGACATGCTATCTATAATATTGATCGTTGGCTCAAAGAAATTTTTTCGGAATTGTTTGAAAGAAATTTTGAAGAATCTTTAGATTCCGGAATGGGAGAGTACTTACCTGCGGATTCAAATGAATCTATTCATAATACTATCGAAGACACCGATATTATGAATATTGCTCCTCAGATAATAGATGCTATTTCAATCTCTCCGCCCAAAAATAAAACAACAGGAGATAAATCTATTGGAAAACCCCTCTCCGGGAATGTTAATGCTGACTCTGACAGATCTAAAATTCAAAAAAGACCCTTGCCCCCTCCCGTAAAACCTGATAAAGGTAATATTTCGGGCGTATCTCCTGATACGGGTGATAAAAAAATTACATATCCTCAAATCAAGGGTCAACGCGTTTTTTCTCCCGATGCAGGTACCTATAATATTTATCTTAAATCTGAAGATTTTCATTCAAATATCTATATCTCTCTGGAATCAATTGGTGAAGATGGTTTTTCGGAAGATGTAAATATCATCTCTTGTTCGGATGATATTATGAATTTGCCATACCCCTTTAAAGGGTCTAAATTGGGACCGATTAATTTAGACGCAAACGTTCCTAAAAATATTAAAATTGAGATTGATACTGATGAAAAATTGTGCTTAAAACTTTCTGTCACGGAGGAACAGATATGATTAAAGTCACGGATAATGAATTTCCTCATCCGATTCTATATTATGGAAAAGATGATTATATTTCCGGGTCTTTTGATATTAAGCTAATTCGACATCAAGAAATTGGTGATGATTTCATTTTTACTTTCCAATATTATTTAGAAGATTGCCAAGGTTTGCAAGAAATGATTGAACAAGGGGACGCTGTGGTTTCGTTTCGATTAATCTCAAGTTCTTCCTCTTTCAGAGAAATTCATAAATTTGGTCACTCAAATGAAATTGAAATAAAAATTAATAAATATAGTATCTCAAAAGTTTTATCTGTAATTGGATTTATCGTTTCTTCCGAAAATGATTATCTGTTTTCATTAAAAGAACATAATCCGGAATATTTTTCGAATTTGACGTTTACTCTGAGAAAAGGAGATATTTTAGCAATAACAGACGAACTTAAAATAAGGTTAGATGATTCTGAATTTAGGAGACCCGTTTCTTCAATTTTCACTATTGTAATAGATCCTGATTTACCTGCCTCCGAACAAATTCGTTGTAATTATGATAGAAATATTATTCAAATACAGTTATGCCCCGAAATTTATGAAACCTATTCTTTAATGAAAAAAGCGGGTCGTCAAAAAGAAGCGAATGTTTCAATCGTTTATCCTGTCCTGGTTGAGTTACTGTGTTATATGCCGCAGTGGGGGATTGACTCCGAATATTCTGATTATACTTGGTGGAGAGTTATTGAAAATAAATACCGTGTTCATTATTCAAACAATCTTTTTGAACAAGAATATATTCTGGCAGTATCAGTTGCAAATAAACTGCTTGGATTTATTGCGGAAACATCTTTAAAATATTTTGCTGATCTTGAATCTTTAGATGTTTTTGAAAATGATGAGGAGTCTTAATTATGAAATTAAAATATTTTTCGGAAGAAGCATATGATAAATTGTGGTATGCTTTTCCGGAAAACGAATTATTATATGAGGAATCTATGGGGTGGGTCCTCGATTTTATTGGGGATGGCGGGGTTTATGAATCTTCATACAGTTTCCCGGATATTAAATTAAATTATACTGTGGGTCCTAAATCGGACTTCCAAAAATCGCAGGAAGATTTAGAGAATACGCAAATACTTTATACAAAACTTAAAGGGTTACCGCCTTTGCATGCAACAAATAAATTAATTTGGACTTATTTATCTCATGTGACGTTTTCAAATTATGTTTTGGACCGTTGGTCAAATTCACGTGATCTTCAAGTTCGTTTTTTTGCAACTTCAAATTCCTCCTCATTATTTGATAACGCAATATCTCGATTATGGTGGTATGGTTATTTATCTTATGATAAAACCTATTCAAATCCATTTGAATTAACAAAAATCATGTTAATGAATCAAACGATTTGTACGGATTTTATTGACGCTACGTACAGCAGAAATCGAATTTTAGGTCGAGGTGTTCTTCAAGCTCTTAAAGAATTCCAAGAATCACATCTGGAAGAAAAAGAAGGAATTACAGAATATTTCCGAAGATGCAACAAATATCTTAACCGGTATGGTGCAGTTACTGTATTGGATTCTATGACATCAGATGAAATGAAAGAACTTGCATTGAATTTTATGATTAAAGATCGGAAAAAAACATTGAATGAGAAATAATTCATTTTTCATATATTATTTGCAAATGCTGAATTCAACGGAGAAGTGCATAATCTTTGAAAAGCAATGAGTTGCCTATCTTTTATAGAATTTGTACAAATAAAGAGATAAGCACCCAGTTTTTAGCTTTATTGGGATTGTTGGAATTTGGTTTTTATCATATCCCGCAGGATGACAAAATTATGCACTTCTCGATTGAAGACAGGAATTCAATTTTATGGAATATTTTCCTTTTTTTCATAAACCTTTTCAAAATCATTTCTGGAAGAGCTTAGTGCATCTAATTTTGTATTATTATGTAGATATAGATATTCTTGAATTTCATTTCTATTCATAGATATGATTACAAGGAACATTTCCATTTTCTTTTAAATGGTATAACTGCCGGTTTAAAGAGCAGGATTTGAATGGGGACGGAAAATTTGTTATGGGATTTGAATAAACTTTTCAATTTTTTATATCTTTTTAAATCTGATTTGCAGATTTAATTTTATTTTATATTCTCCGTCATCATCCAGATATATTCGCCCGAAATTATTTCGAGTTTCTCCAGAACTGGCTGTTTCTAATTTTGTTTGTGTAAATAAGTATTCTTTAAATTCTTTTTCATCGTATGTGTGATATGATACAAGATCTCCGTCTTCCAATATTACAATATATCCGCCTGCTGCTTCTCTCTCCCCAGTCCAAACAGTTCCGGGAACCATTCCCAAAGCAACATCAATTAATAATTTCTTAATCATATGTTCATAAAACGGGTTATGATGATTTGTTTTTAATTGTAATATATCTTTTTTATCCAGTTCTGATGTCAATTCTTGTAAATCTGTTCCTTTTTTAGAATAATATAATAATACAAGGTGTGCCATAATTGTTGGAAATTGACTGTCAATCATTTTCATATTTCCTTCAAATATTAAATCATCTACTTTTTCAAATAAAAGATCATATTTTTCTAAAATTAATACTATTCTTTCTTTTATTTTATGTGTCTCTTTTTTATTTTTGTCAAATGATATTGTATTGTTTGTTATATTTTCTACATCAATTTGAGTAATGTTTGGAATTTTAAATATAAAATTTGTTTTTAAAGAAGCATTCAAAAGAGTTGGTTCACTTCCAAGATATGATTTTACACTAAATCCTAATGTCGGATTTTCATGTGTTTTTTGATCATATACTACTAACGTAATATCAGATTTGAGTTTGCTTTTGGAATGTGGATTTAAATATATTTCTTTAAAAAAGCTGTCAAGTTCCGGAATTAAAAATGATTTTTTTCCTTCTTTTATTTTCTTTAATAATATTTTTGCTTTTTCATCAAATTCTTTTCTTGGAATTGAAATACTTTCTTCTGTTGTTTTTATAATACAATCAATAATTCCATCTTCCAATATGTATTCAATATTTTCCATCTCTTTTTTATATATCTTTGAGATAGGATAATAATCTCCTTCAATCTTTTTAAGATTTTTATCCGCATTTTGCAAAATTCCATCTGCAATCATTTTCAATATGACATATGTTTCCGACCATTCCCCTTTATTTGCCATTTGTATACCCCAACAAATCTGTAATCATTTTACCTGTTTTTTGAATGGCAGGAATCGAAACTGAATTTCCAAATTGTTTGTATGCATTGACATCTGCCACAACAATTCTAAATTCATCAGGATATCCTTGAAGACGTGCCCATTCTCTGGGGGTCATTCGCCGAACTCCTTCTCTGTTTACTTCTCCTTTAATGTTGGTTACAGGAATGAAATTTGTTAATCTATTGTCAATAACCAAATTTCTTTCTCGTCCCATACCGCCAACAACAATTGCATTGGCAACCGAATTATCGGAAATGATTTCATATCCGAAACCGTTTCCTTTTAAAAGGTGTCTTTCTCTGTGTTTTCTCAAAGTACTCAAATATTGAGTTGAAAGATAATATTTTACAGAAACTTCTTCTCTTTCTTTGACATCTTCAAATGTTTTTTTTGCCTTTATCGGTTTGGGATATACAAATTTTTCAATCCCGGTATCTTTTCTAAAACCGACAATAAATATGCGTTCTCTGTTTTGAGGAACTCCAAAATCTTTTGCGTTCAATATTTGCGGATCCGGCACATAATAATCTAAATCTTCTCGAAGTGTACTTAAAATTGTCTTTAAAGTTTTTCCTCTGTCATGACTTACCAACCCTTTTACGTTTTCCAAAAAGAAGGCTTTCGGCTTTTTTTCTTTGATAATTCGAGCGACATCAAAAAAGAGAGTTCCTCGCGTATCTTCAAATCCGCCTCTTTTACCTGCAATCGAAAATGCCTGACATGGGAAACCTGCACACAAAATGTCATGGTCGGGTATATCTCTTTCATTTATTTTAGTAATATCTCCGAAAGGAACTTCTCCAAAGTTTTTTTCGTATGTTTGTTGAGCATATTTATCCCATTCGCTGCTGAAAACACATTTCCCACCCAGATTTTGAAATGCGATTCGAAATCCGCCAATTCCTGCGAATAAATCAATAAAAGTAAATTTTGAATTTTTAGGTGTCGGGAACGGTATATCCCATTCAATTTTTGTATTTTCAAAATCAAAACCAAAATCATTCAAATATTTTTGAGCATTTTTTTCATAATAGTAAGATGCGGGAGTTTCCCTTACTTGTAAATAATGCCCGATCATTGAAATTTTATAACGATCATCTTCATTGATTTTGTTTAAATTCAAATTATTGCTGATTTCCGAATATAATATCTTTTTTTGTTTCGGCTTTTTTATTTCTTTTTGAGGTTGTTTTTTTACAGGCTGAACTTCCATCTTCTTTCTCCCGATTTCTTTTTCAATTTGATTGAAACATTTTTCAGTTTCTTTCTTAATCTCTTTGCCCCAAAACCTTAAAACAGTCCATCCTTCTTTTTCCAAATATTCATTAACTTCTCGATCTCGTTCCATATTTCTTTCAATTTTCGGGATCCAGAATTCTTGATTGGATTTGATTTCGTGTTTTTTAACTTCCCAATTCCAACCGTGCCAATATTCGCTGTCACAAAATATTGCAACTTTTTCATCATGAAAAACAATATCCGGATTTCCGAAGACAGATCGATCGTTTGTCTCAAACGTATAGCCTTTGGATGTCAATGCTTCTTGAAGAAGACGCTCTATTTCACTGCCTTTATTTTTGACAGCTTGCATATTTTTTCTTCGTTGCTCGGGAGTTAATTTATCTGCCATTTCTTTTTACAGATGAGCATTTTAGAACATAAATATTATTCCTTTCAATTTCTTTATATTTCACGGCAGAAAGGTGAAAGTACTCAATTTTTACATCGCATCTGATTTCACAAAACTTCCCCATCCTCAAAAAATATAAATACCCAAACCCCTCATTTCTTTAACTGTGTAAAAATCATCCCACTAAAATAAAATCCCTTCAAAAAAAATTATTTTGATCTTTCTTCGGACGTTTTGAGGGAACAAAGATGATTTTGTGTGTTGTCGCAGTAATCTGCGATCTTAAATCTTTTAAATATTCATTAAAGGAGATTCTGTTATGGTTAAAGAAATGACAGCTGTACAAAGAGCTCTTGCCGCCGTCCGCGGGCAAGAAACAGATCATACGTCCTCGGCAAACGGACTCGTCATGACAACAATTGATATGATGAATCAAGTCGGCGCAACTTATCCGGAGGCGCATCACAATCCGCAAATGATGGCGGATATGGCCGCAGCGCCTCATGAAATGTGCGGAATTGACGGAACAACTCTGCCGTTTGATATTTCTCTTGAAGCGGAAGTGCTCGGCGCGGGTCTGGATTGGAGAAAAATTGATCGCCCGCCGATTAAAGTTCACACCGTATCGGACCCGGATGATTTTACAATTCCCGATAAAATCGAAGAACTCGGCAGAATTCCGGTCGTTTTAAAATCCTTGGAAATTCTAAAAGAAAAATACGGCGAAAACTTGGCGCTTTTGCCGACGACGGTTTGTCCGTTTACGATTGCCGGACACATGGCAGGCGTTGATAATTTGTTCATGTGGATTTTAAGCGATCCCGACAAAGTGCACACGCTGGTCGATAAATTAACGGATTTCGTTATTGATTATCAAAAATTGATGGTTGATCACGGCGCAGACATTCTTTTTACAATTGATCCGACTTCATCCGGCGACTTATTGTCCGGTGACATGTACAAAGAATTCGTTTTATCCTCCATTCAAAAAATGAGAAAAGGATCCGGCGCGCCTTCCATTTTGCATATTTGCGGAAATACAAAACCGATGCTGGGCCATATTGCCGTTTCCGGAGTGGAAGGATTTTCCTTTGATAAAGCAGTTCCCGTTTGGTATGCAAAACAGCATTTGGGCGACAAAGTTTCAACTTACGGCAATTTGGATGTCATTGATCTTTTCCCGAATAAAACGCCGGAAGATGTTTATCTGGCAACAGTCGAAGTGATTCGTCAAGGCGTCAATATTGCGGGAACGGCTTGCGATGTTCCCGAAAAAACATCGATTGAAAACATTCGCGCCTTTTCAAAAGCGTGCAAAGAAACGCCGATGCCATCCAAATCAGAAGTCGACGCGTACATAAAAACATTGGCGAAAGAGAATTCGGATGAAAAATAATTTTATTTTTAAATTCCGGATTTGATCTCTTTTTTTAAATTTTATGAAAAAGAGTTCTCTCTTTTTCTTTTTTATTCTCGTATTTTCGCTATCCCTTTTCAGCCGGCCGGTGCATTTTTATGTCGGGTTGCTCTGTTTTTTTCAAATCTCGCTTCTCTTTTTGTCTTTTTTCAATTTGAGTTCCGCTAAATCCGCTTCCACAAACAAAACGCTTGAGAAAACAATCACTGCGCCCAAAATCTGAATCGGCAAAAGCTGCTCTGAGGCAAACAAGTAAGCAAAAACGGATGCGAAAACCGGTTCGAGCGAGAATAACAAACCGACATGTGCCGGAGTCGTATATTTTTGCGCGACGACTTGTCCGGTAAAACCAAACGCCGTGCAAAAAACCGCCAAAAACAAAACGGCCGTCCACGCTTCTCCCGTTTGCGGCAAATGCGGCGTTTCAAAAAGAAAAGCACAAATCGTGCCGTACAAACAAGTGAATCCGAGTTGATTAACACCGAGAGTCAGTGTATCTATTTCTTTTAGGCTTGTCAATTTTTTTGCGATTAATATATGACACGAATAAGCGATGGCAGCAATAACACACGTCAAATCACCGATCCCAAATCCGTTTTTGCTTTCCAAAGTCAAAAGGGCGATGCCGATTAGTGCGGTTATACTTCCGATGAGGATTTTCTTTTCCGGGAGTTTTTTGTAAATCAGGGCGGATAAAATCGGAACAAAAATGACCGTCAAACTGCCGAGAAAACCGGCGTTTGATATCGTTGTGTATTGAAGGCCAAAATAAACAAACCCCAGCGTCAGGAATAAGAAAAATCCTAATATAGCGCTCCCGATGAATGTTTTTTTATTCGTTTTTAAAACCTGTTTTGAAAAAAGAAGGGATGCAATCAAAAAGCCGATTCCGAACCGAAGCGCTAAAAACGTATACGGTTCCATCGTCAAAAGCCCTTTTTTTGTAAACAAATAAGACATTCCCCAAACAAAAACAACAGCTAAAAGAAGTAAATTCGCTTTTTTCATCGGAGTGAGCATGGGTTGTTTCATGATTGACCTTTCATTTTTCCTCTGCCTTTGTTTCTCTTATTTAAAAATGCTTGCTTTCAGGCGACATTTTTTTGAAAAAAATCAGAATGAATCAGACGAGTTACTAAAAAATCAAAGACTGTTCTCATTTTTTATTTCTGAAAAGATTTAGGGCGGTTTTGCCGTTTGGTCGATTTTGCTGTTTGGCTGATTTTGCTGTTTGGCTGATTTTGCTGATTTTGCTGATTTTGCTGATTTTGCTGTTTGGCTGATTTTGCTGATTTTGCTGTTTGGCTGATTTTGCTGTTTGGCTGATTTTGCTGTTTGGGCGCGATGTTGTTTTACAGCCGTTATCGTTTGCCGTTTGAATTTTGCAGCCGAATAGATCGGTCGCATGTTTCTGCTTTGGTTTGCCGCAGCATTTACTTTTTAATATGTTATCAATATTTGGTGTAATGCCAAATTTTTAGATACATTTATAAGATTGAAAAAACATTTTTGTTTTAATGACTCCACATTCACATGAAAAAATAACGGGGCTTGAGCTTAGTCCGCGCAAGGTTTCTTATTTGAAATTTTTGTTGACGAAAAAAGATATTGTTCGAACGACTGAAATATCGGATGAGTTTGCCGTAGACCCTTCAACGGTGACAAAATTGATTGCAGAGCTTGTCAAAGACGGGTATGTGGATCATATTCCTTATCACGGCGTCAAGTTGACAAATTTAGGGAAAAAATACGCGGAATTTTGTGTCAAAAGACATCAAATTCTCGGATTGATGCTTTCTCATTACGGTTTGTCGCCGGAAGAATCCTGTGACGAAACATCTCGAATCGAATCGTCCTTTTCAAAAAAAGCTATCGACCGTATCTGTTCTTCAATGGGACATCCGACCATTTCTTGTTGCGTGAAACTTGGAGAGAAAATGAAAATCAATCACGATTCCTGTTTTCATGAAACGCGACTCAATCCGATTTCTCTTAAAAATAATAAAAACGACTCATAATCGTCAAACGCGTATGATTTTTTTACTCATGACGTTTTGTTTCAATACAAAATTTGGTAGAGTGCCAAAATAAATGCGCTGATTAAAAAACTTAATGAAACAAGTTTTTCAAAAACAAACTTCAAAAACAAATTTCAAAAACATAACGGAAGGTTATAATATGACTTTAAAAAACACAAAAATAATTTTAGCAGCCGTTCTCCTTTTGGGTTTGGCAGCCGTTTCTTTTTCAGGTTGTTTGGATTTGGGAGAAATCGGTCATGACCACAACCATGATGATCACGACCATGATGACCACGACCATCATCACCACGGCGATCCGAATGCTTCTTATGATCCGTTAAACAACGAATCCGTTAATCAAATTTTAAACGGAAGCAAAATATTGGTCGCAGCAAGCGTCATTCCGCAAACAGAATTTATTGAAAAAGTCGGCGGTGACAAGGTCATTGCGATTTCCATGATTCCGGTCGGCGGCGGACACACTTACGATCCTTCTCCGCGTCAATTGGAAGACTTATCCAAAGCCGACATTTACATGGCGCTCGGTTCCGGTGAGCCCTTTGAAAACAATCACATGGAAACATTTACACAAATGAATCCGAACATGACGGTTATCAATTCTTCCAATAATTTAAATTTGATTCAAACAAGCAAATCTACCGATCCGCACATTTGGACCTCTCCGAAATGCGCCATCATCATGGTTGAAAATACCTACGAAGCGCTTTCATCATTTGATCCCGCTAACGAATCTTATTATCGCACAAATGCGGACGCTTACATTCTGGAACTGAAAGACTTGGATGCCGAATTAAAATCAGAGTTTTCAGACTTAACCTCTCGAAATTTCATGGTTTACCATCCGGCTTGGGGATATTTCGCTCGAGATTATGATTTAAAACAAATCGCTGTTGAAGTGGACGGAAAAGAACCATCTCCAAAAGACATTGTCAAATACATTGAAATTGCAAACGAAAACAATATTTCCGTAATTTTCGTTCAAGAACAGGTCAGTGTTTCAGGCGCAACCGCGATCGCGGAAGGATTCGGCGGCAAAGTTTTCGTCATTGACCCGCTGGCAAAAAATTATATCGAAAATATGAAACACATCGGGGAAGTTTTGGCCGAGGAAATGTCTTAAATATTTATGTTTATATTTTATTCATAAATAGGGAGATGAGTTAATTAATGGTGTGGCGAAGGTCGGCAGATGGGGTTTAGTATGAGCGAAGACGGTCTCGAAATGGTTACTGGTATACAGTAATTTGTGATGAAACCCGTAGTGAAGAGGAGTTTAATTATAGGGGTCTTCCACATATTCAAGATTTGTCTCCTCTCAAATGGATGGGAAGTATTTATCGTCGATATTTCGAAAATGATACGATGGTTAAAAAAACAATTCAAACTTCGCTAATCGATAATTCCGTATGTGATCTCGAAAAAAATTCAATAGAAATAACTGACAATGAAATGACTAAAAATGAATATATCATTCAAAATAAGGCAAATACTAATGATATTAGTGGAATATTAAATTTTCTTTTTTTATTATTTTTATTTTTTATTTTATTTTTATTATTTTTTTCTCTAAAAACTTTTATAGTATTTTTTATTGCATTTTTAATTTTATTATCCTTGGGATATGGGGCTTATCTTTTAGGGAGAAAAAGGTCCAAATCCTAATATTTCTTGAATTAATTAGGAATTGAAATATGAATTATCAAATTAATCGGATGCTTCTAAAAGACGAATTCATTTTAGATGTGAAAAATCTTTGGGTCAAATATGACGCTCACACCGTTTTAGAAGACGTTTCTCTTCGAATTGACGGCCCCGGCGAGATTCTCGGAATCATCGGCCCGAACGGCGGCGGCAAAACGACGTTTTTGAAATCCGTTTTGGGACTCATCCCGATTTCAAAAGGAGAAATTTCCGTCTTCGGATTACCGCCTGAGAAAGCCAGACAATACATCGGTTACGTTCCGCAATACAGCAAATTCGATTATGATTTTCCAATCAGCGTCATGGAAGTGGTTTTAACCGGTCGTTTGAAACGCGCCGGATTATTTCATCGATATTCCAAAGCAGACAAAGAAGCGGCATCAAAAGCGCTTGACATTGTCGGAATGTCGGATTATAAAAACGCTCAAATCGGCGAAATCTCAGGCGGACAACGTCAGCGCGTTTTTATTGCGCGCGCGCTTTCCAACAATCCGAAATTCTTGCTTATGGACGAGCCGAATACCGGTCTTGACACATTCATGCAAGATGAACTGTATCGCATTTTATCCGAATTGAAAAAAGAAATGGCCATCATTGTTATCAGCCACGATATCGGCGCAGTTTCGGCGCATATGGATAAAATCGCGTGCATGAATCGCCGCTTGTATTTCCATGACAGCAAAGAAGTCTCGCAAGAAGATTTCGCCGCCGCTTACGGCTGCTCCATCGACTTGGTTGCGCACGGCGTACCGCATCGCGTTTTTGAACCTCACCCCTACGCGC
>JAVESN010000104.1:0-4939 GCA_034006575.1 Methanimicrococcus sp. | reverse complement strand
ATACCGCATTCTGTTAATGGTTGAACTTTTTTTAATAAAAATTTGCGGTTTGATAAAAAATATAAAAAGAACTCCCCGCAAAAATAATAAAATAATAAAAAAGAGGATGCCCGTTTGAAACGGGCTGTCAGACTTTTTTGTGGGGATGTATAGGACAAAACATTTGTTTTGTACGGAGGCTTCGTTTTTATTGTGTGTGTGTGTTTTCGACATATGGCGTATCGAATTTTGTGTTTTTGAATACAGAGGGCTCAAAATTAAATCAATCAAATTTGAGTCAAATTATAGTAAGATGGTTGGTGTATATATACTTTATTATTTTGATAAACGATTTCAAAGGACATATGACAAAAATAATGAAACATTTTTTTTTAAAAATTGAAATGAATAGTCAATCAAAATTGTATGTGGTTAAAACCTGTTATGATTTTTAAAAATCTTTTTTCGATTGGAAACAGAGGGGATTGATATTTTTATTTTTGAAAAGGATAATAAATACACCAAAAAATAAAATAAAAACAAGGAATAAAAAAGGCAAGACAAAAATAAAAAAAAGAAAGGAAAAATCAGCGGGAAAGGATTTCCCCGCTTTCTTCGAACGTTTTTTTGCCGGAAATTAAGTTTTCTAAAACAAAAACCAAATTCGCTGCAGGAACAAGAATTTGTTTCATCGTATCACGGTCGCGAATGGTTATCGGATTCGTTTCTTTTTCAATCGTGTCGTAATCAATCGTTACCGAATACGGGATACCGATTTCATCATTTCTTCGATAACGTTTGCCGATTGTTCCGGATTCGTCGTAATCGACCATGATACCGGCAGAAACAATTTCATTGAAAAGTTTTTTGGCGGCGTTTGAAAGTTCCGCTTTTCCCATCAGCGGATGAACCGCGACTTGATACGGCGCAACAGCGTTCTTAAATTTCATAATAACGCGGCTGTCTTCTTTTTCGTCATTACCATCCCTTCCGTCACTTCCACTGTTTCCGTTACTTCCATCCCTTCCGTCACTTCCGCTGTTTCCGTCACTTCCATCCCTTCCGTCACTTCCGCTGTTTCCATCCCTTCCGTCACTTTCGTTGTTTCCGTCACTTCCATCCCTTCCTCTGTTTCCGTCATTTCCGCCGTTTCCGTCATTCTCGGAGTCATCTGCGGCGGCGGCGACAGTCAAATCTTCTTCAACGAATGCGTGTTCCATGACGCAATATGTAATTCGATCGATTCCGTAAGACGGTTCAATCACGTGCGGAACAACGGTTTTTCCGGAGATTTTAACTTTTTCTTCTCCGAATGCGATGAGATTCTTGGGAACGCTCAATATTTCGCCGTCGACCGTGACGGAAATTTCCTCGCCGGCGGATTGGATTTCTTCTGCGCCGAGTTCTTTTAACGCGTCGCCGACGGCTTTTGCTTTTCCTTTAAAAAGCGGGCCGAGTTTTCCCATGTCCGGTTTGATGACGAATTTGGTCTCAAAAATCGGCTCGGGATATTCAACATAAACGGATAATTCGACTTTGCTTTGTTTGGCGTGCGCCGTCAAATCATAATTTGTCCGATCCGCGATACCGACGACTTCCACCCAGCCGAAACGATCCGTTTTTACTTCCGCGTCCCAGCAATCCATGGCATAATGCGCCATTTCATCGCACAAATGTTGGCGGAAACGCAAATCGCTTGGAGAAATGCCGACGCGCGTTAAAAAATCGTTTGTCAGAGCCACATAATATCCCAAAAATTCATGCGCAATCGTTCCGTCCAAAACGGCTTCTCCGACGGTTTTTTCAACGAGTGTTCCGGCTTCGTCCGTTTGCTGCGCTTGCGGATAAAGTTTTAATTTCACATCTTTGTATTTTTCAAAATTCGGATGCGTTTTAACGTCGGGGTCGACAAAAATTTCACACTCCGCCTGCGTGAATTCGCGCAATCTTAAAACTCCCTGGCGCGGAGAAATTTCATTCCGATAAGATTTTCCGATTTGAACGGCGCCAAACGGTAATTTTTCCCGGTAAAAGCGAGAAATGCGCGAGAAGTCCACAAAAATACCCTGCGCCGTTTCCGGTCTCAAATATCCCTGTCTGCCGACGCCCGGTCCTATTTTGGTTTGAAACATCAAATTAAACTCAAACGATTTTCCGAGCTTGCAACCGCATTCGGGGCAAACGATGTTGTGTTTTTCAATCAATTCGTCCAATTGATCGGTTTTAAGAGCGCCGACCCCCTCAATGCCGAGCGCCTCAATCAAATGGTCGGCGCGAAAAGATTGGTGACATGCGTCGCATTCCGTCAGCGGATCGGAAAAACCGCCCACATGCCCGGAAGCCACAAAAATATCTTCAATTCCGATGGTCGGCGCCTCAATTTCCATGTACCCTTCGTTTAAAACATAAAAATCGCGCCAAAGATTTTCGATTTTTCTCTTCACCGTACAGCCGAGCGGCCCGTAATCAAAAAAACCGGCCGCGCCGCCGTAAAGTTCAAAAGAATTCCACAAAAAACCGCGGCGTTTGGCAAGGTCCATCACTTTGTCATATTTGTCCATAAAAATCCCTTTAAAAAATACATAATTTTAAAAATACATAAACTTGAAAGTAGAAAGTCAAATTCAATATATAAATTAAGCATTTCCTTTTTAAAACTAATATTTCAATCTATGCAATAATAAATATTGGAAAAGGATTGATACAATTTAAATTTTACAATGCTTCGCCTTTTTAAATCGTTTTATAAAAAATTGCCGTCTATTTTTAAAATTTTTGAAATTTAAAGGTTTTTTCTGTTTGGGCGCGCGCAATGTGTTAAAATTTATCGCTTACGGTTGCAATTTGTATTTGCGAACCGTGTGTGTTGTTTATGTTTACGGTTTGCATTTACTTTTGCAGCTTGCGTTTGCAGCTTGCGTTTGCGTCTGTATTGCCTGTTTTAAAGAATTTAAAAAATCGCAATATTTAATTCACCCAATCAAAAAATATTTATCTAAGCAAATTTAATTTGGTATGACGAAAACAACACCCGATTTGCTGAAAAAATTCATTTTGAATGAACTCAGGCAGATTTCAATCACTAAACTGCAGCGACCTGTCCATACCTCTGACAGGTCGTCTATTTTTTAAGTTTTCTGACCGAATTTTTGATTATTTTAACTTTTTTGGGTTGGTTTTCGACACCATAACCAAGATTTTTAAAAAAATCGATTTCAAATAAATTTGTACAAAAATCTAAAATTATAAAAATTGCAAAAAAAATTCAAAAATTGAAAAAATGAGATAAAATTCAATATAAATAAATCAACCACAGGAGATTAGAATGTCTCAAATAAGTGAAAACTTTTTAGAAAAAAATTCTTTATTTGAAAAAAATAAAGGAGACAAACAAGAACTTAAAGACGATGTTCGAATCACTAAAAGGGGTCGTTCACGTCTTTTAGAAATTGCATTTTATAAAAAATGGTATATGCTGGCTTCTGCCATTTTATCGATCATCGGTGTCGCTCTTTCGTTTGTGCCGTATGTCATTCTTTATTTGGTTTTAAAAGAAATATTGCCGAATCTTTCGGATTTAAGTTCGATTAACGCCCCCTTATTAATGACTTATGTCGGTCTTATCGCCCTGTCGTTGATTCTGACAGTGGCCGTCACATTTATCGCGCTCACATGTTCACATTTGGCCGCTTTTAAAACGCTTTACAAATTAAAAATTGATTTCGCCGCCAAACTTTCAACGCTTCCGCTGGGTTATTTCAACCAAAACTCATCCGGAAAACTCAGAAAAGTCATGGATGAAAACATCGAAAGCATCGAACTTTTCATCGCGCATCATTTTCCGGATTTAGTCGGCTCGTTTGCCGCTCCGATTTTTATCATTTTATTGTTATTGTATTTTGATTGGCGCGTCGGTTTGGTTTGTTTGATTCCAATCGCATTGGCTTATTTGGTTCAAGTTGTTTCATTCGGCGGTAAAAATAAAATCATGTACTTAAAAATTTATCAAAATTCTTTAGAAGATATGAACAGTGCCGCCGTTGAATATGTCCGCGGCATTTCCGTCATTAAAATATTCAACCAAACTGTTTATTCTTTTAAAAAATTCCATTCCTCCATTGTGAATTACACAAAATTCTGCATCAAATACACAAAAATGGGTCGCGCCCCCATGACGGCTTTTATAACTCTTTTAAATAATGTTTCTTTTTTCATCATCCCGATCGGAATTTGGTGGTTTTCAAGAACAACCGATTACGCCGCTTTTGCTTTAACGCTTATATTCTACATGATTTTTTCAGCCTCCGTCGTTTCTCCGTTTATGAAATTAATGTACGTCAGCCATAAAGGCGACATGATTATTGACGGAATTCAGCGAATGGACCAAACTTTCAACACACCTTCCGTTAAAGAATCCGATTCCCCGGCTGATCCGAAGTCTATTGTCGGCCGCAGTATTCGCTTTGAAAACGTTTCTTTTTCGTACACCGAAAACAATGAAAATAAAGCGTTATCCGATATTTGTTTCAAAGCACAGGAAGGACAAATCACCGCCCTGGTCGGAAAATCCGGAAGCGGTAAAAGCACAATCGCGCATCTTATTCCACGCTTTTGGGACGTGGACGGCGGCACGATTTACATCGGCGACACCGATATTCAAGAACTGAAAACGGACGACTTAATGGATATGATTAGTTTTGTATTTCAAGACACTTATCTTTTTAAACAAAGCGTTAAAGAAAATATTCGAATCGGAAATCCCAAAGCGACCGACGAAGAAATCAAAGTTGCTGCAAAATCGGCGCAATGCGACGAATTTATTCAAAAATTGCCAAACGGCTATGAGACCGTCATCAATTCAAAGGGCATTCACCTCTCCGGCGGCGAACTTCAAAGAATTGCGATTGCCAGAGCCATTTTAAAAGACTCGCCGATTATTGTTTTAGATGAAGCGACCGCG
>JAVESN010000102.1:0-5201 GCA_034006575.1 Methanimicrococcus sp. | reverse complement strand
TCATGTCCTCCACGTGCAGTTGAACGGCGCAGTTTACGTCGTGCGCCAGCCCGAAAACGTGGCTCATGATTTGATTGGACGCTTCCAAAATTTCGGGGGATACCGGAAAATGGGGGCGTCCGCTTTTTAAACCGATTGCGTTTCCTTCTTTGACGATAGACGCGGCAATGTCAAATCCGCCGCATATGATTTCAACAGCTTTCTTGACTCCGAATTCTTCGGACAAATAAAGAATATCAACCGGATGAATGCCGAGAATCGGGAATGCGCAAATGCCGTTTTCATTGATTTTATCGGCGGTTTTTAAGGTTTGATCAAAAACAATTTTATAATCGGCGGCGGTTTTGACGGAAACGCCGAGATGGCGGCTCGGAAGAGCGACTAAAAACATATGCGTGCCGCCGGCTCTTTTGAAATCCAAAACGGCATCTAAACCGCGGCCGTTTGCCATATCAATATGAATATGATTGTCTGTAATCGGTAGTTTTGTCATGATATATCCTTTTTTTGAATAAATGAAAGAGATTGAATTAAATATTTATGTTTGTCTTTTCATTTTGTTTTTATAAAATATTTTCATCAACAAACAAAACGCAAAAACAAAAAACCAAATAAAAAACCAAATAAAAAAACCAAATAAAAAAACCAAATAAAAAAACCAAATAAAAAAACCAAATAAAAAACCAAATAAAAAACAAAGAATAAAAATAAAAAAAACCAGCGGATTGAAATGAAAAGCTCTAAAACGGTCGGTCGATTGACTTTAACATTGGAAGAAAAACAAATCGGCGAAGACATATCTCTCATATTGACAGGCGGAAAAGCGCATATAGGCGCTGTTTCTCTGGCTTATTTTGATTCGGGAACGGGACGAACGACAGGGTCTGTTATATCTGCGCCGGGACATAAAGAAGAAGAAATCGCTTTGTTCGGCGCAAAAGCGATTTGTAAAAAAACAAAAAAAACAGTTTTGTTTGCGGTCGGCATTCACTTGGACAATATCACTCTTGAAGAAATTCAAGAAATTGAAAAGGCTTGTTACGAGTTGATTCAAAATTATGTTAACCAATAATCGTTTTTTAAAGTTTGTATTTTAAATTCTAAAACAAGAACAGAGGAAAAAACATGGAAATCATTATAGGAATCAGCGGGGCGTCCGGTGTCGGTTACGGCATTCGTTTATTGGAAATATTAAAAGAAATGGAAATTCAAACGCATTTGGTTTTAACAAAAGCGGCCGAATCTATTATTCAAACAGAAACGAGTCGAAACGTCGATGATGTCAAAGCATTGGCGGATTTCGTGTGGGATGAAAAGGATTTTTTCTCCCCGATTGCAAGCGGCTCTTATCCGACGGCCGGAATGATTGTTGCGCCGTGCAGTATGAAAACGCTGGGTCAAGTCGCAAACGGCATTTCCGATAATTTATTGGTTCGCGCGGCGGATGTTTGTTTAAAAGAAGAACGAAAATTGGTTTTAATGGTTCGTGAAACGCCTTTCAATTTGATTCATTTGGAAAATATGGTGACCGCTAAAAAAGCGGGCGCAACAATTTTACCGGCCAGCCCCGGATTTTACAGCCGCCCGGAAACGATTGACGATTTGTACAACATAATGGCGGGTCGCGCGTTAGATTTGGCGGGCGTTGAAAATCATGTGTACAAACGTTGGAAAACAGATTGAATCTTTCAAAAACCCAATACAAATGAAAAACGCGTTTTTGATATTTTTTCAAAGATATTTGAATTATTGATTTTTGGCAAAAATAAAAACACAAATCTTAAAAATTTAAACGCCTCAAACCCTAAAAATACTCAAATTTGAAACTTCAAAACTCAAATCAATATCGGATTCTTCAGACATCAAAACATATATAAGTCAGAAAGTGTTTTAATGTCCGTTGATTCTGTAAAATGAATTACAAAAACGACTGCAAACACATCATTGTATCATTGGGATAGTAGGGTAGCTTGGTCCATCCTCGAGCGTTTGGGACGCTTGGACCGCGGTTCAAATCCGCGCTATCCCATAAGATTAAAATATGAAAATACGCTTTAATTGAATCCCGAAAAATTTCTCACATTTGAATTCTTCTTTTCAACATGGGATAGTAGGGTAGCTTGGTCCATCCTCGGACGTTCGGGACGTTCGGACTGCGGTTCAAATCCGCGCTATCCCATTTTTTTGATTTTGATTTTTTTACATTTTAAACATATGGCTGATTTTTCATTTTGAGTATTTCGGCAGTTTTATATAAAGCTCTTCTCATTTTTTTAATGTGATAAAGAGTTTACTGAATTGAATGTTGATTTATCCTCAGACAAAATTCATGTAAATTTATAAAATGATTTAGGTGAATAAAATGGCTGGAAAATTTGAATTAAAAAAATTTAGTGATATTGATATACAAGACTCCTTTTTCGATTCTTTAAAATTTGATTATCCGGCGGATGAAAAAAATATTGGGTTTGAAGCCTGGTTCTCAAAAAAAGGAATCGAAGGTGCAGAAGCTCTGGTTTTTAAAGACGATGATGGATTAGGAGCTTTTATTTGTCTTAAAGATGAAAATGAATCCATCCCCCTTAAAGAAAAAATTCTTCCAATCAATTCTCGAAAAAAAATCAGCACGTTGTTTATTGCAGAACGTTATCGAAGACAAAGACTTGGAGAAGGAGCCCTTGGGTTAGCTTTATGGGAATGGCAAAAATCCAGTCAAAATGAAATATATATCACAGTTTTTGAAAAACATAAGCTTCTTATAAAACAGTTGGAAATATTTGGTTTTCAATTGGTCGGTCATAATTTAAATGGAGAATGTGTTTATCTTAAAAGTCGTTTTGACATTGATTACAGTACGCCGTACAAATCTTTTCCATTTATAAATCCAAATTTTAAAAAAGCAGGTTATTTGATTGTCAATGACTATTATCATGATACGTTATTCCCTTATTCGGAATTAAGCAGAACGTTTCAAGAACAACTTTCTCTTTCGGTTTCAAATGGTATGAGTAAAATATATATCGGTAATCAATTTAAATTGCCTCATTATCAAATAGGGGAACCGATATTTATATATCGAAAATATACAAAAAAAGATGGACAAAAACCGAAATATAAATCCTGTTTAACTTCTTTTTGTATTGTTTCAAATGTTCTCCAAGTTAAATTAAACCACAAGAAATTAATGAGTTTAGAAGAATTACTTGAAAAAATCGGAAATAAATCCGTTTTTGACAAAGAAGATCTTGCTGCAAAATATCAAAATGATAAAAATTTAATGATTATTGAAATGTTGTATTATGGATATTTCGGCAGCGGAAATAATGTAAATCAAGCTTGGCTATCTGAAAACGATTTATGGTCATTGCCGGATGTATATCCGACAGAGGTTCATCTCCGTCCGGATCAATTTCAAAAAATACTTCAGAAGGGAGATATCGATGTGTCAAATGTTATTATCAATTCATCCAAAACATGTTGAAAATATACTTTTAGGGACAAAACGTTTTGAATTTCGAAAAGTTCGATGCCGATCCCCTATTACAAAAATTATAATATATTCAACTTCGCCGATAATGCAAGTTGTGGCAGAAGCCGAGGTGATAGATATCATTGAAGATAATCCGTCGATTGTTTGGGAAAAAACGCAGGAATTTGCCGGAATCAGTAAAACATTCTTCGATGATTATTTTAATGGACGAGATAAAGCAATTGCCTATCAATTCGGAAAAATAACACGATATGACATTCCAAAGAATCTTTCCGATTATGGAATTTTAAATGCACCCCAATCATTTGTTTATCTTTGAATTGAATGTGTTGTGTTTAGTTACAATTTATTTGTTATTTATTAGCTATTTATAATATATATCAATAGTTTTTTTAAGTTAAATCTATTTTTTTAAAAATAATTCAAAAATGAATTTTTGAGTTTTCACTCAAAAATTCAAATTGTTTTTGTTTTCTTTTCGATTGTTCATTTCTGCAATCGAAAACATTTCTCCAAATCCTACGCGTACCGGTCATCATAGGCGAAAATGTTTTTTCTTGTTTGAAATGATTCTTTTTCTTCAAAGAAATCTTCCTCAAACATGGTTATCACCTTTTTTCCATTCACTTTTGTGAATACTTTTTTTGTCTACTGACAAGGCGATAATAGTTTACAGCCAATATATAGATTTTGTCAATAAAATATATAGTTAAATCAAAATTGTAGAAAACGAATTGAAAATAATCTCTCAGATTTTTTGAAACTGTGCCCTCTAAAAATTAAAAATGTGATGAATTAATATAGAATTCTATCAGTATCCTGATAGAATTAAGATTAACTGAAAGGAGAAGATTCAAATGATGCAAATCAGACCGGTTACGGATTTACGGAATAAATATCCGGAAATCGAATCAATTATTAAAAATGACGACCCTGTTTATCTGACTAAAAATGGTTACGGGACTGCTGTTGTTATGAGTTTGGAAAAATATTCAGAATTGACAGAAGATATTGATCATATCGAAATGTTGTTGGATGAAGCGGATCGTGCCGCTGAAGAATCTGATGTTCGTTACACTCACGCGGAATTTGTTTCACGGATAATGGATATTATACATGAAGACGAAATATAAAGTGCGTTATTTGCCGACACATGAACAAGATGTTGCCGCTGTCATGCGTTATATTAAATACAAAATTCAAAATACTGCTGCCGCGGAACGATTATTTGATGATATGAATCAAGCGGTTGCGGGCAGGCTTTATTCACCGTTATCTTATAAGCCTTACTTTTCAAAAAATGAACGAAAAATTCCCTATTATCGTATTCGTGTTCGAAATTATGTTATTTATTACGTTGTCATTGATGATGTTGTTGAATTGAGGCGTTTTGTTTATAACAGGCGGAATATAGGCGATATTGTTTGATTTTATTTTGAAATGGAAAATATAAAATATTATATAATATTCTAAATACTTATCTATTTTTTGATAAACTAAAAGAAGTTATTAAAATAAAATAAAATAAAATAAAATGATAAATGCGAAAATTGCCGTTTTTGGAGTGGGAGTTCATCCCGCCGAAAAAAGCCGTTGGGGGGACTTGAACCCCCGACCTGCTGATTACGAATCAGCCGCTATACCGCTAAGCCACAACGGCGCTTTTTTAATTCTATTTTAAAAAGAGAGTTTGTAAGTGTTCTTTAAAATA
>JAVESN010000101.1:0-5355 GCA_034006575.1 Methanimicrococcus sp. | reverse complement strand
TGGCTTTTTCTTCGTTGAATTCCAGCGCCTCTCTTTTTTCAATGGTCAGCGCGCCCGTCGGGCAAATCGAAAGACAGGCGCCCAGCCCGTCGCACAAATCATCCGAAATGACTTTCGCTTTTCCGTTCACCATTTCAATGGCGCCCTCGGCGCAAGGGGAGACGCAAGCGCCGCACCCGTTGCACAATTCTTCGTCAATTTTTATTATATTTCGAAACGTTTTTTTTGAAACATGCATTTGAAGATCCATTTTTATCCCTTTTCATTTTATTTTCATTTTATTTTTGTTTTATTTTTTCGTTTTTATACTTCATTTTTTTTAGTGTTATCTGTCATTTGGTATATTAAAGATACCTATGTTATTTATTTTTATATTTCATTGTATGGGTTATTCTTTTATTAAAGGACATTCTTAAATGGAAATAATTTCAAAGTCACATATTGGGGTTTTTTTATTACAATAAATTACGCTTTAATCGGTCAAATCGCTGTTGCGCTGATTTTATTCGTTATTCTTTTCAACCTGCTGGCTTTAGCGTTCGGCATTTACAGCATCAAAAAAAAGAAAATTCTTTTTCCGTCTTTCGTTTTGTTCATTCTTTACCTGTTTTATTCTCCCCTGAAATGGTTTCTTTCCATTTTTTCAATCAATGCTCTGTTCGTCGATGAAATACTGGTTGAGATTCAAAACGCCGTCTACTTGGAGAAATTCAAAAAACAAACCGAACGAAAAGTCGTCTTGTTGCCGCAATGCCTGAGAAGCTCCTCCTGCCAAGCCCGATGCGACCCGCTCTTCGGCTTCATATGCACCAAATGCGGAAGATGCGATATCGGCGCCATCATGGAGCAAGCCGAATTGCGCGGCTTTAAAGTGTTTGTCGTCCCCGGCAGCAGTTTCGTTAAAAAAATTTTTAAAGAATACAAACCCACTTCCTGCATCGGCGTCGCGTGCCCGGTCGAGCTGAGCGAATCCATGCAAAAAACTTCCGTCATCCCGTCCCAAGGGGTTTATTTAATCAACGACGGATGCTTTGAAACCCGCGTCAGCGTCTCGGACGTGATTGAAAAAATGGAGCTTGTCTCCCCCCTCAAAACGATTATAGAGCAAGAAAAAAAAGTTTCATCTTGCGCAGAGAGCCAAGGAGACGGTTTAAATGTATGATGAACTCGGCCGCTTCGTGGTTTTTGGAATCTTATTCTCCTTTCTTTTACTGCTCATCGCGTTTTATATCATCCACACAAAACTTCAAAACAACGCGCTGTTCGCCTCGTACGCCGCGAGAATCTTTGACTTCTTCTATAAACCGCTTTTAATGGTTTACATCTTTATTTACAAAAGCCCCGACAAACTGCACGCCAAAATGGCGGAAATCAAAAACAACGCGCACCGAAAAAAATTTATCAAAACGAAAAACCGAATCATCATCGCGCCGCACTGCATGCGCCACATCGAATGCCGCGCCAAAACGACGCGCACCGGAATTCAATGCACCGGCTGCGGAAAATGCTCCTTTTCCGAAATCCGAAAACTGGCGGAAAAATACAACTATAAACTCTACATCATCACCGGCTCCTCCTTCGTCAAACACATCCTAAAACACCCCGACTCCGAAGGAACCGACGGCGTTTTAGCAATCGGATGCACCTATGAAATCAACAAAGGAATGCGCGAATTAAAAGGAAAAAACCTCGTCACCTACGGAATCCCGCTTCTCTCAAGCGGCTGCTACAACACGGACATCGACTTGGAATTTTTTGAAAAAGAATTAATCTATTTTGAGGACGCAAAATGACCCCCCCCGCCCGATTTAAAAACAACGCCCCGGCGGATCAACCCGTCGGCTCCGACCCTTCCGATCACTCTTGCCCTTCCGGCCCTTCCGATCATTCTTGCCGTTCCGGCCCTTCCGATCATTCTTGCCGTTCCGGCCCTTCCGCTCATTCTTGCCGTTCCGGCCCTTCCGCTCATTCTTGCCGTTCCGACTCTTCCGGTTCCTCCGACCGTCCCTGCCGTTCCGACCATCCCGCTCCTCTTTGCGGTTGCTCTTCTCATCCGGAAGACGGGGCGTCTCAAAAAATCGTTTCAAAAATGGCGGACGCCTTGGGCGAAGTCATAGCGCTCTCGTCGGGTCCCGTTTATTCGGATTTTATTTCCAATCCTTCCCTTCAATCCCGTTTGATGGAATTGTTGGAAAAGGTTCAAAAAAACGCGCAATCTTTGCCCGCGGATTACAAAAACAGAAAACCCAAAGCGGATTGGGCGTATTTGGAATCCCTCCCCTCTCAAATCGTGCATCCCGTCTACGGCATGAACCCCGAAACCCTTTGGGACGTCGTCCGCCTTGAAATTCCGTACCAGCACAAAATGCTCGGAATCATCATAAACGGTTGCAGCCACGACTCTTAACCCGATGCGCGTGAGCTTTAACGGAAAATAAAAAAGGAAAATAAAATTTTAAAAAACGCGCGGGTCCGGCCAATAAGCTCCCTTCTGTTCCTGTACTTCTCTCCAAAGAACATTCTTATCTTTGGCTTTTTCAATCTCATTGAAATGTACGGCGGCATTCGGCTGTTCGATTTCATTGACCGTTTCCAAAGAAACGATAAAATCCGTCGTTTGCGTCTTTAACATCGGGCGTTCTTTCAAATCAAACACGTTTTTCCCAAAATCAACTTGCACCTGCGGGGATTCACCGTTGCATCCGCGCGTCGTGCGCCTCCGTTCTTCACTTCATCGCAAACACGACCCGGTATCGTTTCTGTGTCATTGCCTTGGCTCTCACCAAATGTTCTTAACAAACATCCGCAAATCTGAAAGAGGGTGGGGAGACTTTCCTCAGGAATTCAATTCCCGAAGCCGCCCTGCCGCTCCCGCGCAAAAGAAAAAAGGAGCGCGTCGTATTTAAAAATTCGCATTTTTTGAGTCGGAAAAATTTCCCCGTTCAAACTCTTTTCTTTTTCAACCCGTCGTCTTGAATCACTTTCTTCCCCTTCGCCGTCGGAATCACGGTCAGCTCCGCGTTTTTAAAATCCGCCCTCAACGGATCCGTTTCCGAAATCCGGTCCATCGTAATCGCCAGCGCCGCCACCTCCGAATGCGGCTGATTCCCCACCGCCACGTTCCAGTCCGCCAACTCATAAATTTCGGCCGGCACTTTCTCGGCGCCGACCACAATCATCAATTTATTCTCTTTTTTTAATTCCGGGACCGCGTCCGGCAAATTAATGCCGTACATCGACAAATGGCACACCTTTCCGCCGTCCTTTTGCCACGCCTTAATTTCTTGAATCATTTTGGCGTTGTTTTTAACGAAAAAATCTCCCCCCCACCGTCCGCTCATCTCTTCAATATTTTCCGTAACTTTTAAATCGTCCGACGCCAAAATCATACCCGAAGCCCCCAGAGCGCGCGCGGTCAAGCCCACATGCGTCGTAATCCTTTTATCCCTCTCCGGCCGATGCCCGAGCCTTAAAACAACGATTTCCTTTTTCATATTATTGACACTTTCTTTTTATTTTCACTGATTGCTCTTTTTGATTCACAAAGACCGCCGGAAAATATTCGCAGGCGATATCCGTTTGACAAATAACCCACCCGATAAATCAGATAACATTTAAATGATTGTTGTTTGTTCTATATATTCAAATTCATTTGACGTTATGTATCATTTTATATAAGATATCATATTATTGAGATGTAAACCTTTATTCTTACACCGCATTGACATTCAAACCCGATTCCCCAAACAAAATCAAAAACGTTAAGAGAAGATGTGATCGCTTTGGATCTTGAAATTTTTACGAAAAAAATAAATTCCGCCCTTCGCCGACATCGCACGATTTATGACTTGCTGGAATTTCTTTCAATCGCGTTAATTGTTCTTTTAATTTCCATCTTTTTTAATCTGGACGCCGTTTTTAAATTAATCCCCCTGACGGAACCCTATGTCGGCTTATCCCCGAATCTCCCGTTTTTGACGATTAATTACGAAAGAATTTTTTTATTTTTCGTCGTCTGTTTGGCCTCTCTCATTTTAATGGAATTGTATGAACGCAGCCGAAAGCAAATCCGCAAATCCCTCAAAAAAGAGCTCAAGAAAAAACAAGACGCCAAAGACGTTGTCGAAGAAACGTATCCCGAACTCAAAGACCGGTTAAAAACCGCTTATGACACCCGAAAAGAGGATAACTTTATTGCCCGGCGCCTCAACCAATCCGTTTCAAAAGATGTGGAAAATGTCGCCTCAACGGACTTGTTGGACAAAAAAAGAGTCTTATCCTCCCTGGGCGTTATTTTCGTCTGCGGCCTTTTTTTATCCGCCCTTTTCGTGACCGGATACACCGCGCCGTTTTCACCCGATGATATTTTGAGCCGATTCCCGAGCGGATCCCTCGTCCAATCCCCGATGACGGAGGACGAAAACTCCACCTCCAACACCTCTTCAAGCATCCCGACGGACACCCCGCCGATTTCAAGCGAGCCCGGCGTGGACATCGATATCACCCTCCCGCCCGGAACGGGAATGGGCCCGGGAGACATGCTTGAGAGCACGGAAGACTCCTCCTTTACCCCCTCCACTCCCTATCCTCCCGAAAGCCTCAGCTCCCAACATTTCTATGACGACCTGCCGGCAGGCTACGAAGACATCATCAAAGATTACTTTAAAAAGTTGGCCGAAAACGGCTGACGCCTCCTTTCGTTCGCTTCCCCTATTTGTTTAAAAATCATCTATATTCATTCGTTCAATTTATCCAATATCTTTTTCAAAAATCAAATCAAAATTTTAAAAATTTAAACCGAGGAAATTTTAATGGACCGCAATTATGACACCGACTATGACGCCGACTTTGACCGTGATTTTGACAGCGACTCCGGCCCCGAATACACTTTAAATCCCAATCATCCCGGCGAAAATCGACAAGACGCCTTTTCAAAACCCGTTCCGGGCCCAAGCTCTTCTTCCTTTAAATCCGAGCCCTCCTCTTTTAAACCCGAGCCTTCGGCAGACCCCGCTCTCGTCAAAACATACGAAAACGCCGGAAAAATATTTTCAACCTTATTTGAAGAAATTGAAAAAGTCATCGTCGGCCAAAATCAAGTCATCGAAGAAGTCATGATCGCTCTTTTATGCAACGGCCACGCCCTTTTGGAAAGCAACCCGGGTCTCGGCAAAACCTTAACCATCTCCACCATATCCAAAGTCGTCGATCTCTCTTTTAATCGTATCCAATGCACGCCCGACTTAATGCCGGCCGACATTACCGGAACCACAATCGTAGAAGAGTACGGCGGCAGCAAAAAATTCCGCTTTGAGCAAGGCCCGGTTTTCGCAAACATCGTTTTAGCGGATGAAA
>JAVESN010000054.1:0-11278 GCA_034006575.1 Methanimicrococcus sp. | reverse complement strand
TAACTTATTCAATAATCATGGACGACATATCCCCTTTCGTTTCCGTTACGATTTTTTCTTTGACGGTTTCGTAGTCCAAATTTTGCCCGAGCAGCCACATCAATTTCACGAAAACGGATTCCGTTAATTGGTCGACGGCGTCAACGGCGCCCGCTTCTTTCATGGCGAGCCCCGTTTCGTAAACGTTTAAAGAGGTTCTTCCGCGGATGCATTGAGACGTCACGATGACGGGAATTTTTTGTTCGGCGGCTTTCTTTAATGAGGGAACCCAGTCATCCGAAACGTGCCCGAGTCCGACGCCTTCTAAAACGATTCCGCGATATCCGTTTTTGATGTAATCTTCCAATATTTGGGGGTCGGAGCCCGGGAAAAATTTAATGATTGCGCATTTTTCTTCAAGCGCCGGCGTTATTTTCAAGGTTTTTTCTCCGCGTTTGTCATACCGTACAAAATCGGAAACAAATGTCGTTTTTCCCGTGAAATAATCCATGTTCGCAATCGGGCTCATGTTGACGGATTGAAACGTGTCTCGGCGCGTGGTATGCATTTTTCGGGCTTTGACGGCGCGGTGAATCGCGCAAAAGTTGTCCGATGTCGTGCCGTGCATCACAAGCAAAACTTCGGCGATGTCGCCGACAGCGGTTCGCGCGGCGCATATCATGTTCATGTGATTGTCGCTGCTCGGGCGGTCCGGGCTTTTTTGTGAGCCGGTAAACACAATCGGAACCGGGGTGTCAATCATATAAGCGACGGCGGCGGCCGAATATGTCATCGTGTCGGTTCCGTGCGTGATGATGATTCCATCCGCGCCGGCTTTGATTTCTTCGTAAATGACGTTGGCCAATTCTATCCAATGTTTCGGCTTCAGGTTTTCGGAGAGCAGGTGAAAAACATCCCGGATTTTAAAATCGGCGAAGCCCTCCAATTCGGGAACTTCCAATATCAAATCCTCTCCCGAAAAAGACGGGCGGATGGTTCGGGATTCGGGATTGACGTAAGACG
The DNA here is from genome assembly GCA_034006575.1 of Methanimicrococcus sp. Lineage (GTDB taxonomy): Archaea > Halobacteriota > Methanosarcinia > Methanosarcinales > Methanosarcinaceae > Methanimicrococcus. The sequence goes on along the minus strand of JAVESN010000054.1, from coordinate 10,276 downwards.
CAATCGTTCCGCCGGTTGTGATGACGGATATTTTTTTGCCGGACGGCGGCATTTGAATGCCGAGGCCTTTGACGGTGTTTCGAACCACTTGTTTCGGCGGCTCAAAGGGATTGTCACTCTGAGGCAAAACGGTGACTTTGACCTCATTTTTCAAAAAACCGGCGACATAACCGCCGCCGACCATTTTTAATGTGATGTATCCGGCATCGCCCGAAATCACGTGCCCTTCAAAAAACGCGCCGTCCCTTTCAACTTTAACGAAATCTCCTGTTTGATATGACATCCTGCTTCCTCATTTGTTTTGATTTAAAATTTTGATAGAATGTATTGAAAAATGATTGATATAATATTTGAATATGATATTTGATAATGATGGATACTCTCTATTGAAAACTTATTGATAATATTTATTGAAAAACTTAATATTATTGACAGAAAATTATTATTTCTATCGATTGAATGACGCAAAAAACGTATTGATTTTAGAGGCCGTTTATTTAAATGATTTTTGCTCGTCGTTCATCATAGAAAACATATGAAATCGTTGATCAAATTGAAATAAAAATAAATTACAAAATTTGAAACGAAGTAAATCAATTGAAATAAATCCGTTGAAATAAATCCGTTGAAATAAATCAAATGAAATAAATTGAAATAAATCGAATTGAAATAAAACGAAATAAAACGAAATAAAACGAATAAAATTATATTTCAAAATTAAACTGTGTTTTAAAAAATAAAATGAGATGTGTTTTAAAATAGAGAAGCGATTTTAAATTCGTTTTAAGAAAAACACCTCAAAAAACGAAACGTGTGAAAGAAACACACTTTTTGTTTCTTAAAAATCGGCGGCGTGTTTAAGCGGTAAACGCGCCGATATCCGTTTGCGTAAAAGAACATGTCACTCTTGTTTGGCGTTCTTCAAATTGCTCGTAAAAAAGAGCTCTTTGAATCAATCCTTTAAAATATTCATTTGTTTCCGTTTTTTTCGTTTCGCTTTTTTTGTTTTCGGTTAACGTGTCGGGCATTCTCTTTGAAATCGGGGTTGTGGCATCCATGATAATCAATCTCCGTCTTTTTATTTATTCTCACCTTTAAAGACTGTAATCCTGTCATTGTCTTTTTTAAGTATTAAAGGGGGGCTAAGCTGGGTGAAAGTATTGATGCGCTTTTCAAAAAAAGAATGCTGTGCAAAGGTTTGTTCTGTTTGCCGATCAACGGGACCGATTTTAAAGGAGACGCAATGTTTTGACATCGACATTTAAATAGGGTATGTCTAATTCAACTAGGATGTATTTTATGTCCGAATATAATAACGACGCAAACAAATCCGGGCTTTAAAGTTTTTCAAAATTGTTCGCTTTTAAAGAAAGGCGCAAACAAAGGGTGATTCGCTTTTGGGCGGTTGCTTCATTTGAAGGGTTTTGCCCGGGGGTTTGTATTCTTATTCGATGTATTCCGTCCGGAAAAAGAGGAGGTGTTGACATGGATTCAAATGAACTTGAAAAATTAATTGAAGAAAAGGATTATATCCGGGTTAAAAAAATTTTATCGGAAATGAACGAAACCGACGTGACGGAGATTTTAGAGCCTTGTGATCCGCAAAAGACGCTGCTGTTATTTCGGATGTTGCCGAAAAAATCAGCGGTGGATGTTTTTGCGCGTTTCTCTTCCGAGAAGCAATTGAGCATCTTAAATTCCGTGACGAACAGAGAATTAAAAGACATCATCGACGAGTTGTTTTTCGATGATATGATTGACTTAATCGAGGAGATGCCGGCCAACATCGTCAAAAAAATCCTGCGCGCCACCGGGGAAGAAGAAAGAGTCTTGATCAATCAGTTTCTCATGTATCCCGAGGATTCGGCCGGGAGTTTAATGACCATCGAATATTTGAATTTCAAAAAAACCATGACGGTCAAAGAGGCTCTTTTGCATGTGAAAAAAACGGGAATCACCAAAGAGACGATATATACGTGTTATGTCACCGACAGCAAAAAACGGCTGGAAGGGTTCGTTTCTTTGAGAAGTTTGGTCACGTCCGATGAGGATTTGCTTGTTGAAGAAATCATGGAGCCCAACGTTATTTGCGTTAACACCCACGACGACCAGGAGTTTGTCGCCAACGCGTTTAAAAAGTACGGATTTTTAGCGCTGCCCGTCGTTGATAATGAGCATCGGTTGACGGGAATCATCACGGTGGACGACATCATGGAGGTCATGGAGCAGGAGGCGACGGAAGACTTTCAAAAGATGGCGGCCATGTCTCCTTCCGAAGACGCTTATTTAAATTCAAGCGTGTTCGCGCTGGCGAAACACAGGCTTCCGTGGCTTTTAATTCTTATGATTTCGGCGACGTTTACGGGAAGGATTATGGGGCGGTTTGAGGATATTTTGACCCAAGTCGTCGTTTTGAGCATGTTCATTCCGATGTTGATGGACACGGGCGGAAATTCGGGCAGCCAATCTTCCACTCTTGTCATCCGTGGGCTTGTCACCGGCGAAATCACGATGAAGGATTGGTGGAAAGTTCTTTGGAAAGAGTTTCGGGTCAGTTTTTTAGTCGGGCTTATTTTGGCGGCGACGAATTTTATCCGTTTAATCGCGCTTGAGAGAATAGACGTGTTAATCGCGTTTACCGTTTCCGTTACCATCGTCGCGACGGTGATGGCGGCCAAAGTGGTCGGCGGCCTTTTGCCTCTCCTGGCGAAGAAATTAAAAATCGACCCCGCGACAATGGCAGGCCCCCTCATCACAACGATTGTGGACGCGCTGGCGCTCATCGTTTATTTCGCGACGGCTTCGATTTTGCTGGGGCTTTAAGGTTGGGATTTAAAGTTGAAGTTTAAGTTTGAAGTTTAAGTTTGAAGTTTAAGTTTGAAGTTTAAGTTTGAAGTTTAAGTTTGAGCTTTAAGTTTGAGCTTTAAGTTTGAGCTTTAAGTTTGAGCTTTAAGTTTGAGCTTTAAGTTTGAGCTTTAAGTTTGAAGTTTAAGTTGAAGTTTAAGTTTAAGTTTGAAGTTTAAGTTTGAAGTTTAAGTTTGAAGTTTAAGTTTGAAGTTATCCTTCCTTCAAAACAACTCCCTCCTTTGTTCCGATGATATTTGTAACGCGGCTATTCCTTTGTATAATACGAGAAAAGTATAAAAGACAAGAAGAAACACACCCGTTTCTTTTTTATATTTATTTTGACTTTTTAGAGCCGCAATTTTAAACTTCTCTTTTTAAAACGTTAAAAATGACAAAAAATTTTGTTCGGTGAAATCGCATCGAGAACACATCAAAATCATGTTACGTTTTGACAATATTGTATTAGAATTCCATTAAAATTGTATTAATACCGTATCGGAATTATATTTAAATCACATTAAGAAATTATAATAACATTCTAAAATGAAGAATGTCAGCCGATTTCTTTTTTGGAAAATCCAAATTTCACCGTATTTTTATATTTTTCCCTTTCCTCTCTTTTATCATTATCCTTTTGGATTACAGTTTTAATTCAAATCCTAACCTATATATTCTTTGCCGAAACTTTTTGTGATTATATCTGCAGATTATGAAGCAATTGAATCGTAAATGATTTGCATCGATGAAATTTATATTTTATTTAATATATACTGGGAAAACAGAGTGGTTTCTTTGACTCAAAAAGAGAATTCGAAAAAACTTCTACAAAGAAGTGTTTTGTTCATATTGCTGATATTTTTAATGTCCGCATTTGTACCGATGGCAATGGCCGGTGATGGCGACAATGAGTATACGGTTGTTGCAAAAACAATCAGTAACAGTTCCCTTGTCGGAAACAATTTCAAATTTGAAAATATTCCCGCGGGCAATTACGTCATTTTGGCGGGATATACCGGAACAATGGGCGGTAAACCTACTTATTATATTGCTGTCCAATCAATTGAAATTAAAGACGAATCTATTTCATCGGTTGATTTGTTAGGAGTCCGAGTTAAAGATGATAATAAAGAACTCACTTTTTTGAATGAATTATATGATGATTTGGTATTAAAAACACCGACTGGAAGTATCGGGTCATATTCAATAGAAGGTGCAATGAAAGCTCCCAAAATGAACGACGACCCTATAAATAAAGAAGATGTGACTTTAATTTTAATTCAAAGTCCGATTATTGGAAAAATATCATCAACAGAAGAAAATGATTTTTGTTCAATCAATGTACCCGCGTACGGAGCAAGTTCTGTTAAAGTTAAATACAACAACAATTTCGGAGTATTAACGGAAAACGATTCGCCTGAAAAGACCGATGATAACTATATTTTTAAAATTAATAAATCAGACCTCATTGTAGGAACAAATTCTGTAACAGTAACAGCAATTTCAGGCGGCAAAGAGATTTCAGAGACATTTGAGTTTTATTTGGTCGGAACGGAATATGAGGTTGTTGCAAAAACAATCAGTAACAGTTCCCTTGTCGGAAACAATTTCAAATTTGAAAATATTCCCGCGGGCAATTACGTCATTTTAGCGGGATATGTCAGTGCAATGGGCGACAATATTGCTGTTAAATCAATTGAAATTAAAGATGAATCCCTTTCATCAGTGGGTTTGTTAGGAATCCGAGCTAACAAGATAGAACTCATTTCTACGCATGAATTATATGCTGATCTGATATCAAAAACACCGACAGAAAGTACCGGATCCTATTCAATCGAAGGCGTAATACAAGCTCCGAAAATGAAAGCGGATCCCGAAAATAAAGAAGATGTGACTTTAATTCTTTTAAAAGCACCTGTTATTGCGGGTATTTCCAAAAAATTAGAAGAAAACCAATATACTGTTAATGTAGTTACGATTGATGCCGAAAATGTAAGTATAGAATATAAAAACAAAAGCGATGTTATCAATACTTTTAAAAATGAAACTCCGATTCAATCCGACCAAATCAGTGCCGCAAAAATCTTTTCATTCACGGTTGATATAAATGATTTGAATGACGGATTTAATGATGTTTCCGTTATTGCCTATTCGGCGGATTCAAATCATATGGAAGAAATAACGCTCGGAAAAGCAGACCCGGCTTTGCTCAACGCCCCAAGAAAAGTCGTTCTTATCAGCGGATATGAAACCCATAATAAAATCATTTCAAACCTTTCCAATAATTATTCTAAAAACGGCAGCAATGTCGAATTGGTTTCTATTGAAACGAAAAACTTGGTCGGCAGAGATAAAACCGAGCTGAGAGAAGCCATACAAGGCGCCGACGTCATCTCAATTCACATGGTTTCAACGACTCCTACGTGGGACCATATTAAAGATATTTTAATGGAAGAATGCCGAGACGGAACGGTGGTTTTGTTGGATGACAATTCAACGCGGCAAAGCACGTCTTACGGCACGTATAAAATTCCGGAAGTCCCGGGAATATCGGACACGCCCGATAATACGGCGAAGTATAAAGCAAAAATCGCCAATTATTGGTCCAACACGCCTTATAAGCATGTGAATTTGGAATACATGATCAATACGATTCTGATTGACTATTACGGGCGTTATGACTTAGACGAGCCCAAAGACGCTCTTGAGCTTCCGATAAAAGGAATTTATCACCCGCATTTGGAAAACTTAATCGAAAGCGAATATTCCGATTATATCACTTGGTATTCCTCCAATGATGAAAAATGGGACGGGGAAGAGACGGCTTATCAATACGACCCCAAAAATCCGACGGTCAGCATCGCGTTTTACAAATCCTATTATCCGGATAAAATGGAACCCATTGCGAAAATGATTGAAGAACTGGAGAAAAAAGGCGTCAACGTCATCGCGACGTATTGCGAAGCTCCTTCTTACTTTGACGCGGAAGAATACGGCGGCAAATACTTCATCGCCGGCGAGCTTGACCTCATTTTGAGTTTCCGATACATCGGAGAACACCGATTCAATCAAACGGAATTGGACGTTCCGATTTTTAATGTTTTGATTGTGGACACGGCCGAAGAATGGGAAGAATTGTCCAATCCGTTTAAAAACGCCTCCATGAAATTAATCAATCCGGAATTAATCGGAGCCATCGACCCGATCGCGGTCGTTTCAACGGAAAGTTACGACGGCGTCGTTCAAACCAAACCGATGCTGGAACAAATGGACTGGTTGGTCGGAAGAGTAGTCGGACAATTGAATCTCCAACTCAAAGAAAACGCCGATAAAAACGTCGCCGTCATTTACTACAACCACGGCGGCGGAAAAGGAAACATCGGCGCGTCCTACTTAGACGTTCCCGCCAGCACGATTACGCTTTTGGAAGCGATGGATAAAGACGACTACAATATCGATACCTCCCTGATTCCCGACTCAAAAACGATGGTTGACGCCATGATCACACAAGGCATCAATGTCGGCGGATGGGCTCCGGGAGAACTTAAAAAACTCATCGGCGACGTCGACACCACGGACCAAAAAGAGTTTTACGACACCGGAAAAGCGATTTTAATCTCCAAAGATTTGTATGAAAAATGGTTTAAAGAAATTTATTTGGGAGAATGGTTTGAAGAATCCATAAAACTGTTAACCGATGAAGAAAAAGAAGAAAAAATAGAAAAACAAACGAAACTGTACGAAGAAAAGAAAGCCGAAGTGACAAAAATGTGGGGAGCAGCCCCCGGAGACATTATGGTTTATCAAAACAAATACATCATAATTCCCTACATCGATGTCAGCGGAAACGACGGAGAAGGCCGCGTCATTTTAATGCCGCAACCGTCCCGAGGCCATGAAGAAAATATTGAAACGCTTTATCACGACGCGAACATGCCGCCGACGCATCAATATATCGCCTTTTACCTCTGGCTCCAAAAAGGCGGAAAAAGCGAACTTTTTAAAACCGATGACGGCGACGGCGTCTATCCCGCCGAAGGCGATGTAAAAAGATTCGCGGCAGACGCTTTGATCCACTTGGGCCGCCACGGAACTCAAGAATGGCTGCCCGGAAAAGAAAGCGCGCTTTCCAGATACGATTGGCCCGCCGTGATGACGGAATACGTTCCGGTCGTCTATCCCTACATCGTTGACGGTGTCGGCGAAGGAATCATTGCCAAAAGACGCGGAAACGCGGTTTTGGTCGACCACATGACGCCGGCAATCGTATACGCCGGACTTTACGGAGATTACGGCCTCCTCAGCAATTCGATTCAAAGTTATGAAACCGTTGAAAACGAAGACGTGAAAGCCGGTCACGCCGCATTGATCGTTCAATACCTCTTATCCACCGGACTGAACTCCCGCTTAAACGTCACGGAAAGCGAACTCCAAAACATGAATGAATCCGAATTCGATGACATGCTTCACGATTTGGAAGAAATCTTGGAAGATTTGAAAACCAGCTACATGCCGTACGGTCTTCACATATTAGGAAAAGAGCTTACGGGAGAACCCTTAAACGAAATGGTTTATTCCATGCTCGGCGCCGACTACATACGAACCGTGACAGCCGTTAAAGGCGCGTCGGACGAGGAGGCTTACGCCCTGTTGGAACTTGTTTTAGACGGAAAAGATTCCGAAGCCGCCGTTACCGAGGTTTTCCAATCCAAAACGAACAAACCGACGGATGTTCAAAAAGGAGATATCGTTTCCTATTTGGACACGGGTAAAACATACGCCTCGAATTTAAGAGCGTCCGCCGATGAAATAGACGGCGTATTGGACGCATTAAACGGAAAATACATTCGCTCAAAAGTGGGCGGAGATCCGGTCACCCGACCCCAGGTTCTTCCGACAGGCGGCAATTTCCAAACTGTCGATCAGCGCCGCGTTCCGACAAAAGTGGCTTGGGATTTGGGGGTTAAATTAACGAACGAACTTTTAGCCTCTTACTACGAAGAAAACGGGGAATTCCCAAACAGCGTCGGCTACGTTTTGTGGGCCGGTGAAACAACGAGAACGGAAGGGGTTTTAGAAGCGCAGATTATGTATTTAATCGGCATCAAACCGATTTGGGCCGCCAGCGGCAATGTCGATGCGACAAAGTTTGAAACGATTTCGGCAAATGACTTGGTCGTAACGCTGGCAAACGGAGAGACCATTAAAAGACCGCGTATCGACGTTATTGTTGAAATATCGGGCGCGTATCGGGATCAGTTCCCCGAAAAAGTTTTAATGTTGGACCGTGCCATTCGGCTGGCTTACGAGCAAACGGACGGAGACAACCATATCCGAACCAACACGGACAAAATAATCAGCAGCGGTTACTCAAAAGACGAAGCGCTTTCTCGAATCTTTGGTCCGCAGGCGGATTCTTACGGCGCCGGAATGGATAATTTAATCGGCTCCACCGATTCGTGGAAGGACAGAGACCAATTGGCGGAACACTTCATCAATCGGATGGGATTCGTTTACAACAGCCTGGGAGGTTGGGGAAATACAAACGACAAAGAACTTTATAAGTCCCATTTGGCAAACGTGGACGCCACCGTTCACAGCCGCTCGTCCGCTCTTTACGGCGCGGTTGATATTGACGACTTCTATCAATATTTGGGCGGATTGAATTTGGCGGTCAGCTATTCGCGCGAAGACGGTCAAATGCCGAATTCGTACGTTATGAATCTTCAAAAAGTCGGAGACGCAAGCGTGGATTCTTTGAAAGATTTCATTGAAAAAGAAACGTACGCGCGTTATTTGAATCAAAAGTGGATGGACGGCATGAAGCTTCACGGATATGCCGGCGCGCGCGAAGTTGCCAAAATGTTTGATAATTTGTGGGGATGGGAAGCTTTGGACCCGTCTTTAATTTCCGATCAAATGTGGACGGATTTGTATAACCATCTCTTGACCGGAGAAAACGGCGATTGGCTCAAATCCGACCCGCAATACGCCCCCAGTTATCAATCTTCGCTTGCGCGTTTGATTCAGGTGGCTACAAAAGACGACGGGAAATATTGGAACGCGGATTCAAACACCCTCAATCAATTGGTTTCGGATTACGTCAAATCCGTCGTCGAATCCGGCGTCGCCTGCTGTCACCACACCTGCGGCAACCCGACTTTTGACCAATTCATCGCCGGTCAAATGTCGGTTGCGGGCGTGACAAAAGAGGACCAAGAAACCTTCTTAAAGATTCTGCAAGACTCAACGGAACGATTGATACCGGAAGACAAACAATCCGGAAGTTCAAACGGAGCCGGATTCGGAATGGCTTCAATCGCGGGTGCCGGAACAAGCGACGGCGAGGACCAAGAACCCGAAGGAGAGCAAGGCGGCGGCTACGGAACCGAATTGGGAGAAATAGCGGGGGAAGTCACGGGGTATGAGATGAAAGTATCCAACGCGTTTGGAGATTCGATGTCAAACCTTCGAGATTTCATTAACAATCCGACTTTTTCGGCATCCAGCATCACGGCCATCGCCATGGTGGTTTTGGTGGTCGGCGCCGTTTTCTTCGGCTCCCGCAAAAAAATCTGAAACAATCAAGGAGTAATCTCTTTTTACTCCTTCTTTTTTTATTTTTTAAAAAACGATACTGTATAATTTATAAAAACCATAATGTCGTTTATATTATTTATCAAAAAATCAAATATACAATTCTAATATTATTCGAATTTATAATTCTATAAAAAATAATCACTCTGTTAAATTAAAATATTAAATTTAAAAAATTAAATAAAAGAATGCCGGTTAAGTCAAAAAATCATTTTAAATATTTTTTTAATTTTTCCGGGGATTTTAAAACTTTTATGTTTTCCATTTCTTTTAATTTTTTAGAATTCTCAAGGTCGATTTTTCTCATTTTCAATGTAAACTTTCGGCCGTCGGGAGCTTCCGTTTGGATGAGTCCTTTCTTTTGATCCACCGGATAAATGTAAATCGGAACGTCCGTTTTCGCCGTTTGCGCGACCGCGTTCGTCAAAAGGGTGTCTTCAATGCCGCAAACGATTTTCGCGACCGTATTGGCGGTGGCCGGAGAAACAATCAACGCGCCGTATTTTCCGGTTTGCAACTCTCCCAGAATAAACGGCGAATTCGGACCCGATTCCACTTTACAGGAATTAAAACCGCGAGAAACGGTCTCAAACAACTGATATCGTCTTAAAACGTATTCCCCTTCCCGCGATATAAAAACGTCTATCGAATAACCGTTCTCTTGAATCTGTTTCATCACTTCAACGGTTTCGGCCAATTTATCGCCGGCGCCCGTAATTCCCCATGCGAGCGGCTTTCTTTGAAGCGCTTCCGTTTGGAGCGTTTCTGTTTGGAGCGTTTCTGTTTGGAGCGTTTCTGTTTGGAGTGTTTCCGTTTGGAGCGTTTCCGTTTGGAG
>JAVESN010000022.1:0-20675 GCA_034006575.1 Methanimicrococcus sp. | reverse complement strand
CGCCCGTAATTCCCCATGCGAGCGGCTTTCTTTGAAGCGCTTCCGTTTGGAGCGTTTCTGTTTGGAGCGTTTCTGTTTGGAGCGTTTCTGTTTGGAGTGTTTCCGTTTGGAGCGTTTCCGTTTGGAGCGTTTCCGTTTGGAGTGATTTGACGGAATGATTTGAATCGGTTTTTGATTTTAATTTGGTTTTTGATTTTAATTTGGATTTGTTTTTTGGTTTAATTTTTGATTTCGTATCGGCGCTTTTTTTTGACATGTTCTTCACTGTTTCTCCTTTCCGCTTTTCTTTTTTATTTCCCTTTTATTTTTTTCACTTCGTATCTCTTTCTTTTTTCCTCTGTTCCTTTCCTTTTTTTATTCCGTTTTCATGACGGGAAGCGTTTGCCCGCCGTAGGGGATGACATGGAAGCGCGCGTCCGGATTTTTTTCCAATATTTTTAAAACGGCTTCTTCAACGGTTTGGCAGGGGGTGAAAAAAGCTTCTTTTGCGGTTTCGTCCGGCAAGGAAGAAATCAAATAAAGTTGAAAACGAAGGGAGGACGCCGCCGTTTTTGCGGCTTTGTGCCCGCCGAATTCAAAACGCTCTTTAAAACGCGCGACGGCTTCTTCGGCGGTTCGGCATTCTTTGTTCCAGCGGTCATAAACCGCGTTTCCGATTCCGTCCACGCACTCCGCGACGAGAACGATTGAGCCGCCTTCTTTTACCGCCTGCGCCGCATTATCCAACGCCTTGTTGGCCTGATACAAGTTTATGTCTTTGGGATACCCGCCGCAAGAGACAATGACCGCGTCCGCCGGCTCCACCGGGATTTTATACATCTCATCCACCACTTTTACGCATTCGCGATGGGCCTCAATAAAATCCCCGGCAAACGCCGCGACGACGTTTTTCTGACTGTCCAAAACCACATTTAAAATAAAATCCAATCCGACGATACGCGTCGCCTCTTCCAAATCCAAACGAACCGGACTGTCGACGCGGCCCGCCGCCGCCTCTTTTTCCAGCATCCATTTGTGATTGGCAATAATGCTCTCTTTAGAGCCGACGCCCGGCAAAAGAGATTTCGCCCCGCCGCTGTAGCCGGCGTAATAGTGAAAGCCGACTTCTCCGATTCCGATAATTAAATCATTTCCCACGATATCGGTGTAAATCTCAATCGGCGTTTTGCGAGACGTCATCCCAAACGACTTGACCGGAAAAGTGCCGGCCTCATGCTGGACAAATTTAAATCGGCCGTAAATCTCTTCCCCGAGAAGCTTTTTGATTTCTTCTTCCGTATGCGCGCGATGAAGCCCCAGCGCGAAATAAAAAGTAATATTCTCATCCAAAACCCCCGCAAAACTCAATTCTTCCAAAAGGAAAGGAATCAAAAAAGCGGAGGGTGTCGGACGCGTGATGTCATTGATAATAACCGCAATTTTTTGACCGGGCTTTACCGTTTCCGATAAACGGGGTTTGCCGATCGGATTTCGCAGCGCTTTTTGAATCAAGGATTTTGAATCAACCGTATGCGTTTCTTCATTTGCAGGAAGAATCAAACTCAAAAAAGAAGATTCGCAAAGATCAAAAGAAACAAGACCGCCGCCGTAAGGAACATAAAACGTTTTCTTCGCCATTTTAAAACCACTTGTGATATTTTATGTTTCAAAATCCCGATAAATAGATTTATAACTTATTGTTCGGTTTTCATATTTCTAAGAATTGTTCATTTTAAGGCGTTTTGTTTTCAGTCTTTTCGTTTAAATCGGTTTCATTGTTTCGTTTAAACTGGTTTCATTGTTTCGTTTAAATCGGTTTCATTGTTTCGTTTAAACTGGTTTCATTGTTTCGTTTAAACTGGTTTCATTGTTTCGTTTAAATCGGTTTCATTGTTTCGTTTAAACTGGTTTCATTGTTTCGTTTAAATCGGTTTCATTAAAATTAATTCCATTTCAAGCCAGTCATTCATAAAAATATGATATTTTTATCCGCCGCGGCAAATCATCAATTCTTTATTTTTAATTTGTTGCGGCAGGTATAAATTTATTCTTCCTCTCATAACATGTATCCCAAAAAACAATAAATGAAGCGATGAATTCATTTTACAAAGGAAAAAAGAAATGTTTGAAATCATAGGGTCCGCGGTTCAAGACTTTTTGTATAATTACGGCTATTACAGCTTATTTATCAGCGCTCTTTTGTCCGCCTCTTTAATTCCGCTCAGCCCCGAGGTTTTGATTGCGATGCTGTTTCAAACGCATCATTGGGGCGGAATCGTCATTATCGCGACCGCCGGAAGTTATCTCGGATCGGTGAGCACTTACGTTCTCGGTTATTGGGGCGTTCATAAAGTTTCCGACAAATTTGAAATTATCCGTCCCGATAAATTTGAAAAAGGATTAAAATTGTTTGAAAAATACGGCGCCTGGATTCTTCTTTTTACATCCGTTCCCATCATCGGGGACGCCTTTGTTTTTGTCGCCGGCGCTTTAAGATATGATTTTAAAAGTTTCTCCGTTTTGACAATCATCGGAAAAATTGCCCGATTTATTCTTGTTTTATTGTTTTTCTATTTCGGATACGATATCACCATCCGTTTCATTTAAAACAAAAAGATCCTTTTTTAAAAGCGTTTTTTTTAAAAAAGGAACTGGGATACGGAATCGTATGTAAGCTATATATATAATTGTAAACATAGCAGTTTACATATAAGCTCATCTTTTATTACCGCGCCAACGCCCTTTACGCCACAAAAACAATTCAAAGATTTAAGAGGAAATAAAGTGAACGGAAAAATCAGATACAGTGGAACTGAAAAAATAGAACGGAAGATTTTTGAAGAACTTGAAGAAAAAATAGAAACCCGATTGGATATGATTGAAAGCGAGCTCAAAGACTCGGTTTCCCAAGAAATCCGCGACGAACTTCAAACGGAAACCATTCCGTATGACAGACTCCGATTAATCGAACAGCGCATTCACGAAATCTCCACAACGCAAGACGGAATCGTGCGAGAAATCGTGGACATTAAAACAACGATGGCAGCTTTTTTAAAAGAATCGGACAAACGGCACTCGGGTTATGAAAAACAAAGCCCGAAAAATTACGAGCCCGCAATTCCCCAAAACGACGGCAAAAATCTTTTGAATCCAAATAAAAACGCGCCCGCCCCGTTTGAATCCCCGTTTTCGGCGTACACGCCTTACCCAACGGCGACCGACCGCATTTCGGCGGCGCCCCCCGGATTCGGAAATCCGGACTTGCCCGGGCCGGCAACGCCCATTGCGCCGGTGACGTTTCAATCCAGAAAGACCGACGGCTGGGAATATCAAGAATATGTTCCCGCCCATAAAAAAAGCAACGTCGAGCCCGAAAAATTCGTTCCCGCCAAAACCATTCCGGCCGGAAACGATCCCTTCTATTTTGCCGACTCCAAAGAAGAAATCTTGGACGTTTTCGCGTTAAAAGAGGTTCCCGAACAATCCGCCTCCTCCGTCTCCTCCGCCTCTTCCGCTCCATTCACCCCCTTCGCTTCCCCCGTTTCTCGGGAAGTTTCTTCCTTTGAAAATATTCCGTTAACGATTCAAAAAGTAAAACCGCCCGAACAAGAGATTCCGGACAGAAGCGAATACATCATCGGCAACAACAAAAAAGTGATTTATACCGACAACGAGACGGAGGATTACAATTCCGGCTGCGAATACATCATCGCCGAAAAAGACATGGGAAGCAGAAGGCTTGGCGGACGCCGCGGAAATAAACCCGCTCCGAGCTTTAAAGAAAAAGTCATTTCAAGAGACGAAGACGACACCGATATTATTACCTATGAATAAGGAGAGACACGGCATCGTTTGCGGGAGATAAAAAGTGCACATCAAAGAAATCGAATTCATCAATTTCAAATCATTCGGAAAGCGTGTCAAAATACCGTTTTATGGAGGATTTACCGCCATTTCCGGACCCAACGGAAGCGGCAAATCCAATATCATCGACGGAATTTTATTCGCGCTCGGCTTATCCGGCTCAAAGACGATGCGCGCCGAAAAGTTGACGGATTTGATTTTCAACGACGCCAAATCCAAACCGCCCGAATTCGCGCAAGTGACGATTACGTTTGACAACACCGACCGAAGAGCTCCGGTCGAAGCCGACGAATTTGAAATCTCTCGAAAAATCAAACAGACGAAATCGGGATATTACAGCTATTTTTATTACAACGGCAAATCCGCCAGCCTGACGGAAGTGCACGAGTTGCTCGGCAAAGCCGGAGTCACGCCCGAAGGGTATAATGTTGTCATGCAAGGGGACATCTCTCAAATCGCGGCTAAAATGAGTCCGGGGGAGCGCCGGAAAATCATTGATGAAATCGCGGGCGTTTCCGAATTTGATGAGAAAAAACAAAAATCGTTGGCGGAACTGGATATCGTCAAAGAGCAAATCGAAAAAATTGACATCATCATCGAAGAGGTCAAAACGCAAATGGAGCGCCTGTCTTCGGAAAGGGAGCACGCTTTAAAATACAGAACATTGCGCGAAGAAAAACAAAAGTATGAAGGGTATTTGATTTTATCCAAATTAAAAGACGCGAAAACGGAATTGGTCAACGTCGAAAAAGAAATCGGAAAGTACGAGGCGCTTGCTGCCGAAACGCAGGAGCGCATTAAAGAGCGCGAAGCCGAGCAGGCGGGAGCGGAAGCTGAATTAAATGCGCTCAACCACGAAATTCGCCAAAAAGGAGAAGAAGAGCAAATTCGGATTAAAACGGAAATTGAAGAAGTGAAAGGGCATATCTCAAGAACAAAAGAGAGCATCGGCGTTTTAGAGCGAGAGGAGAGCGGTTTTGAATCCAAGCGCCGTGATTTATTTGTTAAAATGGACGGGCGAAAAAAAGAAATCGAAGAGCTTGAAAGAACCTTCGCCGAGGAGAAAGGAAAAGAGGACGCGGTTTTAAAAGAACAGTCGGATCGAAACACCGAAAAAGTCATTTTGGCGTCTAAGATTGCCGCCATTGATAAAAAATTCGCGGAGCAAACTTCCGTTTCCAACCAAAAAAGAGAGGAGTTGGAGCAGCTCAAAAATGTAAAAAACCAATTGATTCGGGACGAGGATCGGTTAACGGACGCTTTGAGGCGCAAGGCTTCCGAAATCAAAGAGATCGAAAATGAAATTACGGAAGCGACCGACGATGCAAAAAACGCGGAAAGCGACACAAAAATCGCGGAATACGAGATTTTGAAGTTGACGGAAGAGTCCGAAAAATTAAAAAAAGACACGGACGATTTGGAATCGGCTCAAACCCGATTGTTTGGTGAAAAAAAGATTATGGAAGCCGATGTTTCTGAAAAAGAGCGGGAGTTCGGCGTCATTGAAGCGCGCGTTCGCGCCACCGAAGTCGGAAGCACTTATTCTCATGCGGTTGAAGAAATTTTAAAAGCGGCCAAATACGAAGATCTTTATGGTATCGTCGGCGCGGTCGCCAACCTGGGGCGGGCGGACCAAAAATATGCCAAAGCGCTTGAAATCGCGGCCGGCGGTAAAATGCAGGCAATCGTCGTTGAAACGGATGCCGACGCGCAACACGCGATTAATTATTTAAAGCGTAAAAATCTCGGACGAGCGACGTTTTTGCCTTTAAATAAAATGGAGCGCCGCAGAAATCTGCAGGATTTATCGGAAAGCGTTTCCGGTTTCATCGGGTACGCGGTGGATTTGATTGAGTACGATTCCGAATACGAGCCGGCCTTTTGGTACGTTTTTAGAGACACCGTGATTGTGGACACGCTTGAAAACGCGCGCCGCTCTCTTGGGAGGTATCGCATGGTCACGCTGGACGGGGACACGCTTGAGAAAAGCGGCGCGATGATCGGCGGCTCTTCCGGGCAAAAATCGCGCATTTCATTTGCGGCCACCGAACGGGATCGTTTGGACGTGCTCGGCAACGAAATTCGAGAAATTTATAAAAAGCGCGCGGAAATCATTACGAAATTGGATGATTTGGACTCTAAAATCTCGGCGGGAAACAAAAGAATCACAGCCATCGCCAATGAAATTTCTAAAACGGAAATGCGAATCGAGGAAATTAAAGATCGCGAAAATCGTTTGTCCGACATTTTAAGTTCTAAGCAAAGCCGTTTGGATGCGCTTGGAAAAGAGCGCGAGCAGCTGAGAAATGAAATGAACGCGGTCATTGAGAAACGTTTGGCAAAAGAAGACGTCCAAAAAGAATTGGAAGACGAAATTCAAAAAATCGAGTCGGAATTAAACAATCCGGAATTAGACGAGCTTCGCAAAAAAGCGCAGCGCATCGACGATGAAATTCAACGTTTAAAAGAGCGGCAAGCCGATATCAAATCCGACATGAACGGCATCGAACTCTCCAAAAAGCACGCCGCAGAAATCATCAATGAGACAAAAACGGAATTGGACGCTTTAGAATCTAAAAAGAGAGTCGGAAAAGAAAGCATTGACGCGCTCAAAGAAGAGATCTCAAAATACGAAGAAGAGCAAAAACAAAAGGAAGCGCGCGAGCTTGAAATATCGGATGAGTTGAAAGAGTTGCGCGCCCAAAGAGAGATTTTGGAGCAAAAGGCGGATGAGGCGCGCAAGAAATTTGAAAAGATCCGTTTTTCTTATGAAGAAGTCAAACGCCACAAAGACGCTTGTTTTTTGACCAAGCAAACGCTTGAAAAGCAATACGTCGATTTATCGCGCGAAATTCGGGAGCGCGGGTTAGAGGAGGCTTTGGAGCAAGACGATATTCCGTCTTATCAAACCGTTTACATCACCATCGAATCTTTGGAAAAAGAAATGGAAGCGTTAGAGCCGGTGAATATGCGCGCCATTGAAGAGTATGATTCCGTCGTCGGCCGCCGGGAAGATTTGTCCGGTCGCCGGGATGTTTTGTTTAACGAGCGTGAAGAGTTGTTAGCGCGCATCGACCAGTACGAGAAGTTAAAGCGCGACACGTTTATGGAGGCGTACAACGGGATTAATAAAAATTTCACGCAAGCGTTCTTTGAATTGGCGGACGGCCACGGGGAATTGATTTTAGAAAACCCGAACGATCCGTTCGCCGGGGGAATGACGCTTCATGCGCAGCCCAAGGGCAAGAACATTCTTCGGCTGGAATCCATGTCCGGCGGGGAGAAGAGTTTGACGGCTTTGGCTTTTATCATCGCGATTCAAGGATATCGGCCGGCGCCGTTTTATGTGTTTGACGAGGTTGACCAAAACCTGGACGGGTGGAATGTCGAGCGTGTGGCAGAGCGCGTTGAGAAATCGGCGAAAGCGGCTCAATTCATCGTTATTTCTCTTCGAAAACCGATGTTGGAGCAGTCCGATCGAATCATCGGCGTCACGCAGTTGGACGGGACGACAAGCATTACGGGAGTGAAATCGGCATGAAAGCGGAGGCGGAAATGTTTTTGGCGGCGGAGGAGACCGGTTTTTCCGAAAAGCCGGATGATTTCGGCACCGCCAAATCTTATTTTGTGGATTCGTTAGGGGACAGTTTGGCGGACAGCGGCATTAACGTGGACGCTTTGGATTTTTCTTCGTTTATCGGAAACGAGCCGATTGAAATTTTAGTGGAGTTGGCCAAAAACGGCAAAATCAATCCGTGGGATATTGATATCGTTCAGGTGACGGATACGTTTTTGAATAAAATTGAAGAGCTTCAGCAAATGGATTTGAGAATTTCGGGCCGAACGCTTCTTTATTCCTGCGTTTTGTTGCGTATGAAATCCACCGGTTTCTTCGTTGAAGAAGAAGAAGAGGCGGAGGATTTTTATGACGCGGATGAAAATTATGAAGAAGAATTTGATATCAACGAATTCCATATGCCGCTTTTGCCGGTCCGGCGTTTTGCGCGCCGTCCGGTCACTTTAAAGGAATTGATTGACGAGTTGAAAAAAGCGGAAAAAGACGTCGTTAAAAGAAGGGAGTATCAAAACTCTGAAAAAACGCGCCGTTACATCGATGTTCAACTGACGACCGAAGATGTTATGAACATCGCGCACGATGAGGCGATTTTAAAAAGAACGGGAACTCTTCTTGAAATCTTAAAACAATATTTCAAAACGCAAGAATTCGTCACGCTGGATGAGATTTTTAATCGGGGCGGTTCGGATAAAATCATGGATTACATAACGCTTTTGTTTTTGGCGGTGATGAAGGAAATTCTCCTGTTCCAAAAAGAAATTTACGGAACGCTTTACATTTATCCTTTCAGCGCCGTTTTTGAATCGGAAGAAACGCCGGTTTCAAAGGAAACGGAATCGGCGGAATAAAAATTGTCGGAATAAAGATTCGGCGGAATAAAGATTGTCGGAATAAAAATTGTCGGAATAAAGATTCGGCGGAATAAAGATTGTCGGAATAAAATTTGTCGGAATAAAAATCGGTTGATTTTGAAAAAATTCGGTCGGATGAAAAAGGTTTCGGCGAATTTTAAGGGTTTGATTTTTCGGAATATGTACAAACAATATCGGATTGACTTATATGACTAAAAATACTGCAAAACAAATCATTGAGGCGGCTTTATTCGCAGCGGGAAACGCTGTCGCGGCGGAGACTTTAATGAAGATTGCGGGGTTGACAAAAAAGGAAGTCGGGCAAGTCGTTGCGGAGCTCAAGGAGGAGTATTTGTCGCGCGGTTCGGGGATTGAAATCTCTGATTTGTCCGGACGTTTTGTGATGCAGATTAAGCCGGAATTTGCCGAAAAAGTGAAGGATGTCGCTCCCAAAGAATTGACGTCTCCGCAATTAAAGACGCTTTCCATTATCGCTTATCATCAGCCGATTACAAAAGCGGAAGTTGTCGCAATGCGCGGGAGCGGCGCTTATGATCATATGAACGAATTGCACGAGCGCGGATTCATCGATTTAAAGCCGCATGGGCGCACTCAAATGATGACGACGACCAAGTTGTTTGCGGAATATTTCGGAATCGCTTCGGAGGAGTCGTCCGACGTTCGAAATAAAATGGTGGAACTTTATCGCGCGCAAGGCGGGCAAAGCGATATTTCTCGTTTCGGGTTTCAAAAAAAGCTGGCGGTTACGGAAATGTACGAATCGCTTATGCGCATGTGCGGGATTACGAATTACAAGGTTGTCAATCCGTATCAGCCGGATGAAAACGATCTTCTCATTTTGGAAGAAACCGATATTTTGGTCATGGCAAAAGGGTACGCCGAAAAGTTAAGAGCGTTGAATCCGCCTTACGGGGGAACCGTTTTAGAGATGTCGTCGACAACGTTTGGGGATTTGATTGAAGACATCCGTTTGATTGAAAAAGAGTTGGGAGAGGATTTCTCAAGGGCGGGCAAAAATTCCAAAAAGGAAGAGAATTTAAACGATTTAAAAGAGCTCCAAGAGATTTATAAAAATAAGGCGTTGATGGTTAAATCAAAAGCGAGTCCGGCAACCGAAATGTCGGCAAAGATTTTGGGAGAGCTCGGCATCGGTTTAGCGGTTGACGGAATCATGGTTTCTCCGGATTACGGCACTTCCAAAAACGGGAAAAAGGTAAAAACGGAGGGCGTCGTTTTTCCGACGCACAAAAGCCAATCCGGAAATTTAATCAAGCGGGTTTGTGAAAAATACGACGCCGTTATTCACGGGCTTCGGGAAATCGATAAAGCGGAAAATAAAAAAGGGAAAATAAACGGAAAAGCAAACAAAGGGAATGAAACGGCGGGAGAATAAAACAAAGGGAATGAAACGACGGAAGAATGAAACAAGGGGGTGAAGCAAAGGGAATGAAACAAAGGGAATGAAATGGCGGAGAATGAAACAAAGGGAATGAAACGACGGAAGAATGAAACAAGGGGGTGAAACGACGGGAGAATGAAACAAAGGGAATGAAATGACGGAGAATGAAACAAAGGGAATGAAACGACGGAAGAATGAAACAAGGGGGTGAAACGACGGGAGAATGAAACAAGGAGGGGATGAAACAAAAGGAGAATGAAATATATTTTTTTATTTTCATTGTTAAAAATAAATATTAATAGGAATCGCCGATAAATAAGGACCAGGATGCAATAACTAAGACTTATCGCGACAATCACCTTAAAATATAGGCAGGTTTTAATAAAATGTGCTATGGGTAAAATCAATAGAGATATCGGGTTTTTTCTTTTTTCTTTTTTTATTTCTTTATTGGTTGTTTTTATTTTTCTTTTTATTTATTGTTCTTGTTTTTCCGAGCCGAATGATTTTTGTTTTGTCATTGACTCGAATTTATCAAAAGCGGATGAAGTTTCTTTTGAAACGGAAGCTAAAAAATATATTTTGATGTATCCGAACAACACGCGCGTTTTGTTATTTCGTAATCCGGCTTCCGAAAATAAATCTTACAAGGAGGTTTGCAAATTCTTATAGGCGGATAAAACGGATAAAAATACGTTTCTTCCGGAGGAATATATTTGCATCAATTACGCCGCAGACGTGGTCAATTCGGCCGAGAGAAACGGAATCGCATGCTGTTTGGCTTTGGTTTTGTTTGACGATTCCATGGAAAAAAGCCATACGCTCAATATTTTTATGTTAGAAGACGGGCGGAAAATGTATGTCGACACCACGGGCTCGGAATACTCTTCCGGGCAAGACCTTTATTTCTTCAGCTTAACCGAGGGGGAAGAATATCGGGAAATGGGAACGATTTATGAAATATATGAATTTTGGTAATCTTTTTTTTGCAATCCTTTATTACGTGTGAGTCCCTCTTCTTCTTTTATGTACGAAGTGGAAGTCAAAGTCAAAGTTTCTCATGATCGAATAAAGTCGGATCTTCTTTCGTTAGGCGCTGTTTTTTCGGGAGTCGAAGAGCAAAACGATCTTTATTTCAATTCTCACGAAAGGGATTTTTCAAAAACGGACGAGGCTCTTCGGATTCGAAACGCCAACGGTCTTGGGGAAATCACGTATAAAGGAAAAAAGATGGACGCCGTTTCAAAAACGAGGAAGGAATACAACAGCCCCGTTGACGCGGGCGAGATGAAGGAGATTTTATTGGCGCTGGGGTATTTCGTATCGGGCGCCGTTTGCAAAAAACGCGAGATTTATATTTGGAACGATTTTACCATCGGATTTGACACGGTCGAGGGTTTGGGAGAGTTTGTGGAAGTGGAGAGCTTAAAAAAGTTATCCGAAAAATCCGAAATTCAAACCGAAGTGGTTCGCATTTTTGACTTTTTGAAAAAGTACGGGTTAAGCGAATCGGATTCGATTACCGCCTCTTATTTGGAAATGGTTTTGGGAAAATGAAAAAGTCGGAATAAATTTTTGAACGGATGTTTTTCATTTTCTGTTTTTATTCCTTTTTTTATTCCTTTTTTTCTTCTTTGTTTGACTCTTTCAAATCCGACGACGTTTTTAATTTTTCTTTTTCCTCTTGAAGAGTTTTTTGAAGAATTAAAACACTCGGAACCAGCGCGATAATAAAACCGACCATCGATCCGATTTTAGTGACGGCGTAAATTTTTTTCTGAGAGGCCAAGTCCTCCGGAGACAATTCCCCCGATTCGATTTTTGAATGAGACGCATATGAAAAAACGGCGCATAAGGAGAATATAATTAAACCGACGGCAACAATGGCGTAATACTTTCGCGCGGAAAAAGAAGACGATGATTTTTCAGACATAGAAAAAGTAATCTTCTGAACAATTATAAACATTTGCAACGGTTGCCAGAGTCTCAACGGATAATTAAAACGGGTTTAAATTCAAAAGCTTCCAATCAATCGCTTCCAATCAAACATTTCAAATCAAATGTTTTAAATCAAATGTTTTAAATCAAATGTTTCAAATCAAACCAAAAAATGAATCTTAAAATTAAAAAATTGTGAAATCCGAAAAAAAAGAAAAAATCAAATAGGATTAATAAAATAAAGGTAAAAAAGATTCGGCGAAGGAAAACCCATGAGGAGAATTCATGAGGAGAATTCATGAGGAGAATTCATGAGGAAAATTCATGAGGAGAATTCATGAGGAGAATTCATGAGAAAATTCAAAAAATTTC
The DNA here is from genome assembly GCA_034006575.1 of Methanimicrococcus sp. GTDB lineage: Archaea > Halobacteriota > Methanosarcinia > Methanosarcinales > Methanosarcinaceae > Methanimicrococcus. Next base: position 8,674 of record JAVESN010000022.1, on the reverse strand, counting down.
AAAAACGAACCGTTTTAAAAAGGTGTTTGAAATCGGCCGTGTTTCTTAAAAGAGAGGGTTCATCCGCAATTAATTTGCCCATTAATTATTTATCCCACTTATTCTCTTTAACGTACCATCGATTTATATTTGAAAAATATTTAATATGTTTTAAAATTGACAAAAAGAAGGTATTAAAAATGGTTTTCGAAATACCCAAAGTTGAAGATATTATGGTCAAGAATGTTGTCATTGCGACACTTCCCGGATCCAGAGACGAAGTATTGAGTATCTTAAAAGACAAACATGTCTCGGGGGTTCCGGTTTTAAAAGACGGCAAAGTCGTCGGGATTGTTTCCAGGACAAACATATTGAAAAATCCGGAAGAAGAGCAACTGGCTTTGTTAATGTCTCGAGACCCGATTACGATTCAAATCGGCGCGTCCCTTCAAGAAGCGGCCCGAATTCTTTACGAGAGAAATATCCGCCGTCTTCCGGTCGTTGATGAAAACGGCCGATTGGAAGGACTCATCACCACCGCCGACGTGATTGGCGCGATTGCCGATTTTCACATTGAAACGCCGATCGGGAACTATTTGTCCTCCCACGTTTACGCGCTTTGGGACCAAACGCCCCTTCCGGTCGTCTCCGTTTTAATGGATTTAGGGGACGTCAAGGCGTGTCCCATCGTGGATTCTTCCTTGAACTTGGTCGGCATTCTCTCGGACCGAGACGTTGTCGGATCCAGCATCATCGAAGACCGCGTTGAAAAATCCGACATGTCCGCGGGAGACGACGACGACAGCTGGACTTGGGAGTCCATGCGCGATACGATGAGCATTTATTACAGCGTTTCTCGCGTTAAGCTCCCCAAAGACAAGTTCGCCAAAGACATTATGGTTTCGGATTTGATTACGGCGACCAAAATCTCAGGCGTCAGCTCCTGCGCCCGCAAAATGAAACGCGCGCGCATCGACCAAATCCCGATTATCGACTCGAGCGGAAAACTGGAAGGCATGCTGCTGGACCGCGACCTTTTGCTTCCGTTAATTCAAATCGAATAATAATATTTTCAAATGTTTTGAAGGAGGGAGCTCCCTCTCTTTTTTTCTTTTTAATTTTTTTATTTTCTTTTTAATTTCACGGTGACTTTATGACAAAATCTGATCGCCCCTACATCTTTATTAATTCCGCCATGTCGGCAGACGGAAAACTCTCCACTTTTGAGCGCAAACAAGTTAAAATATCCGGCAAAGCGGATTTTGATCGTGTCGACAAATTGCGCGCGGAATCGGATGCGATAATGGTCGGAATCGGAACAATGCTTTCGGACAATCCGAGTTTGACAGTGAAATCCGCCGAGCGTCGAAAAAAACGAATCGCAATGGGAAAAGAAGAAAACCCGATTCGAATTATTGTTGACAGTCATGCCAAAACACCGACGGACGCAGATATTTTTAAAAAAGGGGACGGGAAAAAAATCATTGTCGTCTCAAATGCCGCGCCTGAAAATAAAGTCAAAAAGCTTTCGGAAGCGAAAAATACCGAAATCATAAAAGCCGGAAAAGATCAAGTTGATTTAAAAGAAATGGCCGTTCGGCTCAAAGAATGCGGCGTCAATCGTTTAATGGTAGAAGGCGGCGCAACGCTCAACTTCGGTTTGATTTCGGAAGGTTTGGCGGATGAATTGAAAATTTTTGTCGGAAATTTAATCATCGGCGGAAAAACGGCGCCGACTTTTGCCGACGGGATTGGTTTTTCCGAAGATCAAATTCAAAAATTGAAATTAGAATCCGCAGAAATCATTGAAGACGGCATTTTATTGACGTGGAAAACGCAATCGAAATAATGGTTGCCGCCAAATGCGGATGCTGCGGCAAATGTAAATAAAAATGCGGTAAACGGTTGCGGCAGCAAAGAAAGAGCGTCCAAACATTGAAACCGACGCATTATTTTTCAAAATAGAATCAAAACAAACAAATTTATTTTTATTTTTTGATTGAATTGTAATAAAAGAATGAAAAATAAATAATGGAAACGTAAATCCTTACAATCCTTCTTCATAAATTTTCATCAATTCAATCAATCCCGCAGCTGCCGGTTCAACGCCGCCTTTGGTTTGCTGCATTGTAATGAGCGGTATTTCAAGCGGCATGTTCGCCAAATATTCTTTGGCGGTTGTTTGTGTATTGATTCCGGCCGGAAATCCCAATATCAAATACGGGAGAACACCGCGCTCGACCATTCGGCAAACGCTTAAAAGAGAGGAATCATCTTGACCGATGACAATGATTGATTTTGAAAGTTCATCTTTGTAAATCATAAATCCGGCCATTGCTTTTGAGACATTAAATTTCGCGGCGATTTCTTCGGCTTTTTGGTGTTCGGAAACGCAAATGATTTCCGGTTCCTTTAACAATATTTTTTTAACGGGTTTATCCTCAAACCCGCCGCGCGGTTTATCAATCAATGTTTTTTCATTTTCCGATTGTATGCGCGCAAGAATTGCAAATTTCATAAGCGGCGTGTCCGTATAAATGACGGATTCATTTTTAAAAGCTTTTAACGCGGATGCGACGGGATGTGTTTTAAAAAGAAGGAATCGTCTGAAATCAATATCTCCCGAAACTTCCGTGCACATTTTTCTGATACGGTTTTCATTCACGTCATCGCAAAGCTCGTTGAACTCAATTTGTTTTTTCTCTTTTTTAGGTGTCGCTGCCGGGGTACTGCGGAGCTGATCATAGATTTCACTAATACTGATTTCCATTTCCGTTTGATCTTTACCTGACATTTTTGGCACCTCGTAAATTCAATTTTGAAAAATAGTAAGGGTTCCATGTTATTAAAACTATTCAAAAACCAAAAGAAAAGAAAAACCGGTGAATAAAAATATATTCAAACAGTATTTTCTATATAATTTATATAGATTCTATATACTATATTGGCAATCTATAAATATGTTCTTCCTGTTTTTCGGAATTGTACGAAAGTCAAAGTAGTATCCATTGCAAAAAAGGAATCAAAATAAAACAAAGCCGAACAATTCGTATCTTTATTATTTATCTATCGATCGATTGCGTTTTGCTCAATTTTATTTTGGCGCCGTTTTGTTCAACCCAATCGAAACGGTCTTTTTTGCATCACATAATCCATTTTAATGGAGTCAATTTATGAAAAAACAAGGTTTACAAAATATAAAAAATGCAAATAAAAGTTTTGCAAGTGTAACGATTTTAGCGGCTCTTATTCTGATTTCGCTTATCGGAGCCGGATGTCTCGGACAAGAAACGGACAATAATGTCGTTGTCAGCGGTTCAACATCAATTTTGCCTCTTGCGCAATCGCTTTCTGAAAAATATATGGAAATCCATAATGAAACTGTCATCAGTGTTAAAGGCGGCGGGTCCGGAACAGGAATTGCCGAATTGATTGACGGCAGCAATGATATCGCCATGGCCTCTCGAAAAATAAAAGACACGGAAGTGACCAACGCCCAAGCAAATGGTATTAACCCGGTTGAACACATGATTGCAAAAGACGGTATCGCCGTTATTGTTCATCCCGCAAACCCTGTCAAAAATTTAACATTAGAACAATTGCAAAAAATTTACAGCGGTGAAATTAGAAACTGGAGCGAAGTCGGCGGAAATGACGAAGAAATCGCAGCCATTGCCAGAGACTCTTCTTCCGGAACACAAGAATTTTTCACTGAAGCAGTAATGGGCGACGTCGAATTGAGATCCGACTTAATTACGCAATCCGCTACCGGCGCTGTTACGCAAGAAGTGATGCAAAATCAAAAAGCCATCGGATTTATCAATGCCGCTTATCAAAACGCAAACCTCAAAACAATCGGTCTTGATGTCAATGGAACCGTTTTCATGCCGACGGAAGAAAATGTTTTGTCTGAAAAATATCCGCTTTCCAGAGGATTGTATTTGTACACGGACGCAAACGTGAAAGAGCAAGCAGACGAATTTATTCAATATATCTTCAGTACGGAAGGACAAAAAATCGTCCGCGAAATGGGATACACAGCGGTTCAATAATTTTTTAAAAACGCAGATTAAAAAATCTAATATAAATTAATGAGAGATATGATGAAACGCAATATGAGAAATTTCAATGAAAAAACAATGAAATTTCTCTTTTTTATCGGCGGCATCGGAACGATTCTGATTTTACTTTTAATTTGTTTTTTCTTATTGGCAGAAACCGCCAATTTTTTAAAAACATATCCGATTTGGGATTTTTTAACCGGAACGGAATGGAAACCGGATGAAGCGTCCCGAAAATTCGGATTGTTGCCGCTGCTGGCAGGCACATTCATTACGACATTCGGTGCAGTTTTATTGGCTGTTCCGATTGGAATTCTCAGCGCCGTTTACATTGCGGAGTTAGCCGGTCCGAAAACGGCAGAAATATTAAAGCCCGCCGTTGAATTGCTTGCCGGAATACCTTCGGTCGTCCTCGGGTTTTTCGGTTTGGTTCTTTTGGTTCCGACGTTTCAATCCGCTTTTGATTTGACGACCGGGCAGACAGCACTGACGGGTTCCATTATTTTAGCAATCATGGCGCTTCCGACAATCATCTCCGTTTCCGAAGATGCTATTTCATCGGTTCCCGCGTCTTTAAAACAAGGGTCGTTTGCACTCGGTTCTAATCATTGGCAGACAATTTATAAAGTAACGATTCCGGCAGCGCTTTCCGGAATTTCCGCCGCCGTCATTCTCGGTGTCGGTCGAGCTATCGGAGAGACGATGGCCGTCATGATGGTGACCGGAAATATGGCAATTATTCCTTGGTCAGAGCCTTTTTTATCATCCGTTCGAACCATTACGGCGACAATTGCTCTTGAAATGGGGGAAGTGGCTCAAGGAACGGAGCATTATTATGCTTTATTCACAATCGGGGCGGTTTTGTTCCTTCTCACAATTATCATAAACGGAATTGCGGATGCCGTTAAACGAAAACATCACAGGGGGGAATAATATGAAAACCGGAAAAACAGCGTATCGAAAAAAACAAGACGCTTATCAAAAAATAGCGTTCGGTTTAATGAAAATTTCAACAGCTGTTGTTGTTATGGTATTGCTTCTCATTATCGGAGATATTGTCATTAAAGGAGCACCGTCTCTTACGATTGAATTTTTGACGCAGATGCCGAAAAACCAAATGACGGAAGGCGGTATTTTATCTTGTCTTGTCGGAACGATTGAGTTGGTGATTTTAGCTTTGTCGGTTGCCGTTCCGTTGGGAATTGTTGCGGCCGTTTACTTAACGGAATATGCATCGGAAGGAAAAGTGAAAAGATTCGTGGAGCAAGCCGTCAACAATTTGGCCGGGACGCCGTCGATTGTTTTTGGTTTGTTCGGCATGGCCTTTTTCGTGAAATATATCGGTCTTCCGCAATCCCTTTTAACCTCTTCTTTGACTATGGGGCTTTTAATCTTGCCGGTTATTATTCGAACCACGCAAGAAGCGCTTTTATCGGTTCCTCAATCCTATCGGGATGCTTCAATGGCTCTTGGAATTACGAAATGGGAAACGATTCGTCATGTGGTTTTGCCGGCCGCTTATTCCGGAATGTTGACGGGGATTATTATCAGCATCGGTCGAGCAGCCGGCGAAACGGCGCCGATTTTATTGACGGGCGCGGTTTATTTCTATCCGAAACTCCCGGACTCCGTTTTCTCTCCGTTCATGGCGCTTTCTTATCATTTGTATGTCATGGCAACGGAAGGAATGAATATCGAATTGACAAGAGGAATACAATACGGAACCGCTTTGGTTTTAATTATCCTTGTTTTCTCAATGAATCTTATTGCTGTCGGCCTTCGAAGACATTATCGAAAAAAAGGCATCGGGTCAAATTAAAAACTTAATTAAAGCCAATTAAAATCCATTTAAAATTTTTTAAAACTCACTTAAGGTTCAATTCATAACACAATTAAAAATCGCTTAAATTTTATTAAAACTCATTTAAGGTTCAATTTATAACACAATTAAAAATCGCTTAAAAATTCAATTTATAACTTTATCATTATCCGAGGAAAACAGAAATGAGTCAAACGGAAATAAGTCAAACGGAAATGAGTCAAACGGAAATAAGTCAAACGGAAATTAAAAACAGGCTTTCTTTGGGAAAAATGTTTGAGTTTGAAAATGAAACAAATACGGAACAAAAAACGGAATCCGAATATGAAATCGCAAATTTTTCCGATTCTGCTTTAAAAAATGTCATTGAAATTAAAAATTTAAATTTATGGTACGGCGATTACCATGCTTTAAAAGACATTTCATTATCGATTCAAGAAAATAAAATATTTTCATTTATCGGTCCTTCCGGCTGCGGGAAGTCTACTTTGCTGAGATGCTTGAATCGTATGAATGATATGATTTTAAATTGCAGAATCGAAGGAGAAGTTTCCATTGATAATGTTGATATTTATCAAGAAGGAATCGATGTTCCGGATTTAAGAAAAAGAATCGGGATGGTTTTTCAAAAAGCGAATCCGTTTCCGATGTCCATTTACGAGAATATCGCATACGGGCCTAAAATTCACGGAGTTTCTAAAAAGGAAATCCCGGGGATTGTTGAAGAGTCTCTTCGCGGAGCAGCGCTTTGGGATGAAGTTAAAGATCGTTTAAAAGATTCGGCTTTGTCTTTAAGCGGCGGGCAACAACAGCGTTTATGCATTGCAAGAACGCTTGCCGTCAAACCGGAAATCATTTTATTTGACGAGCCGTGCAGTGCTTTAGACCCGATTTCAACCGGAAAAATCGAAGAATTGATGATAGAATTAAAAGAAAAATATACGATTATTATCGTGACGCACAATATGCAGCAAGCTTCTCGAATTTCGGATTACACCGCTTTTTTCCTTTCGGGCGAATTAATCGAAAGCGGAAAAACATCTCAAATTTTTGAAAATCCAAGAAATAAAAAGACAGAAGATTACATTACGGGAAGATTCGGATGAACTTAAGAAAAGATTACGAATTAGAATTGAGTCAAATGAGAAACAATGTTATTTTAATGAGTCGGACTTCAATTGAGATGTTTGAGCAATGCCTGTCTGTTTTTTTCAAAGAAAATGATTTTTCAATGAAACAATTAGAAGACCTCCAAAAAAAACAGGAGCTTTTAGAAAAAGAAATTAAAAAAGCAGCGACATCTTTAATTACACGTCAACAGCCGGTTGCAAAAGATACTCGAGAAGTCATTTGCGCAATCCGTATTGCGACAAATTGGCTTAAAATATGCAGTCACATCACGGATATTTCGGAATATGCTGCCGTTTGCCCTCAAAAAATCATGGCGAATTCCGAGGAAGAAAACATTTTGCTGCAACTGAATTCAACGGCCGCGGAAATGCTTCAAGGAACTTCCGATGCCTATAAAACCCGTGATACAAATAAAGCGATTGCGGTTGCCAAAACGGATGATTTAATCGATCAAACGTTTTGGGACATTCGAAACAATATTTTAAGCGGCGGTCAAAACGCATCCTATTCGATTTGCGCTTTAATGATTGCGGAACACATTGAACGAATCGCCGATCACGCCGCAAATATTTGCGAAGAAATCGTCTATTTGGAGAATTATGAATTGGTAAAACTCAATTGATTTTTTTAAACGGCATCCGACGAAGAAGCATATAATTTCTGAAAAACAATGCGTTGACCATTATTTTAAAATTTGAAAACCCGATTTTTTCCGCGGACGGCCCGCCCGATTCCAAAAGGAATCGACGAAAAGCCGGAAAAACCGAGGGAATATTTTTTTTAAAAAATTCCTTCAAAAACAGCCCGGAAAAGTTTTTCCGCGGACGGCCTGTCCGATTCCAAAAGGAATCGACGAAAAGCCGGAAAAACCGAGGAAATTTTTTTTCAAAAAGTTCCTTCAAAAACAGCCCGGAAAAGTTTTTCCGCGGATGGCCTGTCCGATTCCAAAAGGAATCGACGAAAAGCCGGAAAAACCGAGAAAATATATTTTTTCAAAAAATTCTTTCAAAAACAGCCCGAAAAAGTTTTTCCGCGGACGGCCTATCCGATTTTTATTTTTCGCTTTATCGTATCGGGATTGTCGGAATTTGGTTTTAATCGCATCATACCCGATAAAATTATGCGCTTCTCAAATGAAGACGGGAATCCAAAATAAAAATTAAAGGGTCATGAGTAGAATAGAATGAATTTTTCATAGAATTTCAGACAATTTTGTTCATGATCTTTTACTATATTTCCACTTGCTTCAAGACATTGCAACTCCAAATGATGTCGAATTTAAAATGCAAAATTCGTACCAAATCCGGAACAGAAGTTTTACAAACGATTCATTTTTGTTTGCAAAAATATTAAAACGAATTTTTAACGAAATTTTCAGTAACAAGGTGTTTATTTTTATTGGGATTGTTGTGCTGTTCTAATCTTGACCCAAATTAAAAAACGAATTTGATGAAACAAACTCGCGGATATTGAAGTAAATTTGTATGCTCAAACAGCAAAATAAATATCCTTTCTGAAATATTTTCCCGTCAAATACTTTGCTTGCAATCGTTTTTATATCCATTTGCGATTTGCGGTTTTTCATTTACAAACGGTTCAAAATTAAAAACCGGCGACGATTGGTTCGATAATGGGTTTATCGATTGTTTTTTTTGGTTGTTTAGGGTTTGGAGCGAATCACTAA
>JAVESN010000124.1:0-3066 GCA_034006575.1 Methanimicrococcus sp. | reverse complement strand
CGCCCGATGATTTTTCCGCCGAGCCCTTTCAGGGCGCTTGCGGTTAAAACGGCTTCGCCGGATCCGCCGGAGCCCATGACCATATCGACGCCGGAATCGGCAAAACAAGTCATAACGCCCGGCAGCAAATCACCGTCCGGAATGATGCGGACACGAGCGCCTGCGCCGTGGATGTCTTCGATAATTTTTTGATGGCGGGCGCGGTCTAAAACGACAACGACCAAATCTTCTATTTTTTTATCGAGCGCTTTTGAAACCAGCGTTAAGTTTTGAAGAACCGGCGCGTCCAAATCAATTTTTTCTCCCGTTTTCTTTTCGTACAAAACGACTTTCGGGCCGACCACGATTTTATCAAAATAGATATCGGGGCCGTAAAAGATACCGCCTTTCTCCGCCATTGACATCACGGCAACCGATCCGTTGGTGTCGTCCGCCGCCAAATTTGTTCCTTCCAAAGGGTCTACCGCGATTTCAACTTCAAGACCGTTTCCGGTGCCGACTTCTTCTCCGATATAAAGCATCGGCGCCTCGTCTCTTTCCCCTTCTCCGATTTTAACGACGCCTTTTACGTCGATGTGATTTAAAACGCGGCGCATGGCTTCAACGGCCACTTGGTCGGCGTATTTGCGGTCTCCTTTTCCGACTTGGTACGCCGAAGCGACGGCGGCGGCTTCTGTAATTTGGATTAAAGACAACGATAAGCTTTTTTCAATCGGGCCGGCGGCGGCCATCATTTCTTCAGTGGTTTTTGGATGCGGCATTAAAAATCAATTCCTTTAAAATTCTTAAAATGCTTTTTAATAGAACTGCTTATAGTTAAAAGTTTTTCAATCCGGTCAAAAAAAAGCGAATCCGATAAAAATAAAATATGGATTGTTGCCTGACAAAAATGCGCGTGCCCGAACAGCGAAACCGAGATTTTTTTTCAATAATTAAAAAAAATCAGCGCGTAATATCAACCAAAGCGACGCGTTCCATAACCAAATCGTTGATTTTGTTTTCGCCGACGACTTCTAATTCTTCTTTTGTAATATCGAATTGTTTCATTAAAAACGGTTTTTTCTCGCCGGGAATCGGTTCCGGGATTTCCGATGTTTCAAATTCCTCTAAAAACGCCTTTTTTGCCGTTTGCAGGGCGGCGTCCGTTTCTCCGAATAAAATGAAAACGGAGCGGTTTTCTCCTTGAATGAGCCCCATTGAAAAAGCCTTGTCGATTTTCTTTTGCCCCGACGAGAAACGCAAAACCTCAAGTCCGATGTCTTTGGCTTCGTTGGTTTGGTTTAAAAAAGCCTGTTTCGCCCGATAAACGGAAAAAGACAAGTGCTCGGCATCCGCGATTTTTCGAGCGTCAAACCCTTGAATGACAACATTGTTTTTTTGGGAAAAATCATTTAACCGTTTGAGAAAATCGGACAAGTCGGAAATGAAAACGAAAACAAAAAAACAAAGAGACGAATCAAAATTCATAAAATCACTCGATATCGCAACGATTAAAAACAAAAGTAAAAAGAATAAAAAAAAGTGCGAGAGATGGGATTCGAACCCACGAACTCCTACGAGACCAGGCCCTCAACCTGGCGCCTTTGACCGGCTGGGCAACCCTCGCAAATGAATAAAATTCGAAATACGAACAACCCTCAAAATACGATTTATCGTATATAAATGTGTTGTTACACGGGTTTTTGATTTCAAAATCAGGCATTTTCAAAATCAAACGTTTCCAAAATCAAGCATTTTCAAAATCAGGCATTTTCAAAATTCAAATCCAATTTTTCTTTAAAAAGAGAGATTAAAGTCCGGAAATAGTCCTGCCGGATTTCTTCATCCCGAGAATCGTCTAAATCGTGACCGGAGTATTCAAAAAGGAAGAAGTCGCACTCCGCCCCCGCTTCATTCATTGCGGCTGCCATTCGCTCGGCGCTTTTATAAGGAACAAGATCGTCCGCTTTTCCTTGAACAAGAACAAGAGGCGGCATATCCTCTTTGATATAAGAAATCGGAGAAATTTCCCTGAATTCGGGAAAGTCGGCATTGTTTTTTAAAATGTCCTCTAAGGAGTAATTTGAGCCGGCCAAGCGGTTCGCCAAATAAGCGGCTTGTTCGGGGGTCAATGTTTTTGATTCGTAAAAAGAAACATCCGCCAAATCCGTCGGCCCGGACAGGGACAACACGAATTGAACCGGAATGGAACGGTTGTCCGAATAAGCATAAAGCATTGCCAAATGCCCCCCCGCGCTGGACCCGCCGATTGCCATTTTCTCGGTGTCGATATGATATGTCTCGGAGTGAAGCGCCAAATATTTTACAACATCGTCAATATCGCATAACATATCGGAGCAATCCGCATCGTTTGTTTCATGAATCAGCCGGTAATTCATAGACACAAAAATGCAACCCATATCATTCACCGCTTTTTGCATCTCCTTTCCTTCGGTTTTATCTCCAGAAGTCCATCCCCCGCCGTGGATATACAAAAAAACGGGAGAGTTTTCGCTCATATTTTCGAGTTTGTCGGGAAAATAAATATCAAATTTTTGCTGAGGGTGATTTCCGTAAGAAATGTTTGTGTAAACGGTGTCCTGCGATGAGAAAAGAAATACAAAAAACAATGCCGAAAAGACCAAAATAAAAACGGCAATGATGACCGAAAATAATGAAAGAAATTTCATAATGAATAAAACCGGAGAGGATATAAAATAGTTTATGAAGTCAAGAAATAAAAACCAAAAATCAAAAAACGTAAAACCGATAAAACAAAAAAAGAAAAGCAAAAAACAGATAAAACAAAAAAAGAAAAGCAAAAAACAGATAAAACAAAAAAAGAAAAACAAAAAACCGATAAAACAAAAAAAGAAAAGCAAAAAACTGATAAAACAAAAAAATCAAAAACATAAAACCGACAAAACAAAAATGAAAAACAAAAAACCGATAAAACAAAAATAAAAAAACAAAAACCGATAAAACAAAAATAAAAAAACAAAAGCCGATAAAACAAAAAAAGAAAAGCAAAAAACCGATAAAACAAAAAAATCAAAAACATAAAACCGATAAAACAAAAAAAGAAAA